>JAGSHJ010000356.1 GCA_023954595.1 Bacteriovoracaceae bacterium
GAGAAATCAAACTCAAGAGAAACGAGTACTACAGAGAATACTGACTGATCAGCTTCTTAGATAATTCAATATTCTTCTTAAAATATTCAAATTCCTTCTCTCGAATATTTTCAAACTCCGTAATCCCAGGATGAAGTCTTCTTTCATCGTCCCTTTCCTCACTATATTCCCAATGAAGTAAAAAACTATCCGCAAGCCACCTTGAATGCTCAAATTTAATCAATAATTGAGTATCCTGCCCATTTTCTTCTAAAAACTTCGAGAAGCGTGCTTTTATAGCCAAGTGATCAACGAAGTTCCTAGAGCTTTGCTTAACTTCCTCAGGAACCTCCTCCCAAGGATTTAAGTTAACCCTACTCCCTAGCTTCTCCCCTAGTGAAAGATAAAACTCTACATACTCCTGGTGCCGAACCTTAGCGAGCCGATCTAGCTTCTCTTCTAGGACTATATCGGGTTCAATATTTGCCAAATCAAAAATGTAGGAGGCATTGCCTTTAGAAATACCTTCACTCATAATTTTTTCATTTAAAATACTATTTCCTTGGAGGCAGATAACCTTAGGTCTACTATTCATATAGTATCTCTTGAAAAATTCATAGCAGATTAAACAATCTTGATCTTCTTCATAACTAATATAATTAATACTATTCTCATCTTTGAAGAAATCAGAATACGGGTTCATTTTAACTTGATTCAGGTCATGTATATTTATGTTAACAAACTTAACATCTGCAACTTTAGAGATTAATGGGAATTTGCGAACAAACTTATCAACAATATCTTTTTGTCCATCAGCATATAGGACAAGGTACTCGTCAGTTCTCATTTGTAAAGATGTTGGTAAAGTTAAAAGCTGCTCAAGTAATTCAAAGCTAAGTGAAGAGAACCCAGAGAGAACAACTTTTTTAGATTGATAATTAAAACCTTTAATTAAGGCATCAGGCGAGTAGAAGTTAACTAAGCTGCGAGCCCCAAGTTTGTATTTGTTAAAGGTTTTAAAGGTGAAACCTTTATATTCTAAAATTTTATTTTTAAGAAGGAAGTCTCCATTTAGTACATTTTCTAAACTTACAAAGCACTTCACCTGACTTTTTAAACCTTTTGCTTTGTATAGCTCAAAAAGTTCCATCGCGTTTTTAATAGACTCTGAATCATTTTTCCTATCTATTAATATCTCGCAACCGGTCTGAAGCCCCAACCAAGCAAAATCGGTATCACCTAGGTTTATTTTAATATGCTTTAAATTCTTGTGTTTTCTAATCTCAACATCATGATTTACATCGACATCCTCGATAACAACTACTTTTCTTCCTAATTGCGACAAAGAGTTCGCTAAACTAATACCAATACTACCTGAACCAATAGTAATAATATTATCTCTAGAAAAAAAGGTCGTTAGCTGTTGTTTCTTTACATCAGCTAAATTTACGACCCCTTCAATTATTGCAGTCGCTAATGATATCGGAGCCGTCCATTTGGCTATTTCTAGCTGTAGAGGAATAGTGTCCGTTGCTTCAAAAGAACTTTCAAAAAGGAACAATTTAATAGTTTCATAAAAGACTGAACTTAAATAAATTGGATTAGATAGTTGGAGCTTTTCCCCTAAGAAAATAGCGTATCACCAAAAACCCAAAGCTATTGATACTCCAGAAAGAAAAACAATGAATATTAAAACGTACTTTCTTCGCATTAATTAAAGATACCACTCAACTTTGTACATTGGAGCACCACTCCTTCTTGCAGACTCAACACCTGCTACTGAGTCTTCAAATATAACCACCTGCTCCTTATTTAGCTTCAGTTCATCAATCGTCAAAAGATAAGGCTCAGGATCTGGCTTACTATTCTTAAAATCATTGTTAGTTTTAACGAGTTCAAATTCATCAAAGAGATCTAATGCCTTTAATGTTTGGTGAGTAACCTTTCTTTCACTAGCTGTAACTAGTGAGAGACGGATTCCATCTTTTTTGGCATCCTTCATGAGCTCCAAGATTCCAGTATCCATGACATCCTCAACTTTTAGCTTTGGAGCCTCTAGGTCGAGTATCTTCTCTTTTACAAGTCGAAACTCTTCGTAACTTACTTCTCTATTCAAAATCCCACTTTCTGTAAACTTTTCGTATACAAGGTTATCAGCCAACCCTTTATAGTTCTCTTCAAACTTTATAGCTGTCATGGCTGTTTCTTCTTTATTAATTTCTTCAACAAGTTTTTTATGAGCAAGAGCATGTAGAGGTTCTGTATTTAACAAAGTTCCATCCATGTCAAAGATAAGGGCCTTGAGGCTTCTATTTTCTTCTTTAATTCTTTCGTAAGTAGGTACGCTTGTTAAAATTCTCATATCAATCCCTAAAATATCTACAGTGAAGTGAACATATTATCTCAAAAATACTGCAAGATATAAATAAAACTATAGTCCTATCCGTCTTTTTGTCTTGTTGATTATATTATTCTCTTCTTGAGTTTCAAGAAAAGCTTCACGTAGGATTCTCTCACTAAAACACTCAAGTTCTTGCCTCTCCATTCTAATCAGTGCCCTTTCAACAGCATTACGGATAAGACCTCCGGAGAGGGAAATCCCTTTCACAACATTCTTAAGGTCGAGTCCCTCTTCGAGGGGCGCATCGGGATAAAAAATGTTCTGGAGCATTCTCACCATCATTTCAGGTGTTGGTTTTTTGAATTCAGTTTTAACGTCAATCCTTCTACTTAAGGCTCCGTCTAAGCCCTCTCCATAATTTGTAGTCATAATGAGAATACCCTCATAGGATTCAATTAAATTAAGAAGGTGATTTACGAGTTTTAGAGAGTGCTCATTTTGAATAATCTCTCTAGAGCGAAGTAGAGTGTCGCACTCATCAATAAGTAGGACCACATTGGAGAGCTCTGCATCTTTGAAAGCTTTGGAGACTTGCTTCTCGGTCATGCCGACCCACATACTTTGGACTTTGGAAAAGTCCATAATCCAAAGCTCTTTTCCCAGCTCACTAGCAATTACTTCCGCACTCATGGACTTGCCTGTTCCTGGTGAGCCTGTGAATAAGGCCACCATCCTCTCTTGGGGCCTTAACCTTTTTGCAAACTTATATCGACTTTTTAGGTTTTGGCATCTGTGAATAATATCCTGGAGATCTTTAAAAATCCCCTCCTCCACAACAAGGTCACTAAATCCTTTTTTTGGAATTACTCTCGTAATAAAACTCGAAACATCTTTTACATTCTGAGATAAAAGCTCCAAATAGCCAGAGAGTTCATCTTCTGTGAAATTGTCTTTCTCATTCTTTAACTTTGTATGTAGCCTTTTTATGGCTTTATCAATTGATTCTGGTCTATGTTCAATTTTAGCTTTTAGAAATTCCCCTATAGGTGGCATCTTTCCCGAAAAACCATATTTCTTAAGGATAGTCTGAATTAGTTCAGAAATGACTTCCCTCTCTGAATAGCTCTCTGACTTTAACATCAATGAGTAAAAGAACTCCTCAAAATCTTCCATCCCATCTTTTTCGATTTCCTCTTCTCCAAAAAGTGTGCGTCTAGTCTCAAACTTTCGAATAACAATGATTGGGTTCGATTTCCTAAAGCTCATGAGCGAGTA
>JAGSHJ010000009.1 GCA_023954595.1 Bacteriovoracaceae bacterium
AAACATGGCAAAGACGGCTTTTATAAGGGATTTGTTGCAAATCAGATCGCAAGAAATCAGAAAAAGATCGGCGGGCTTATAACGCTGAAAGACCTCGCAAATTATAAAGTAAAAACAAGAAAACCCATTGAAGGGACTTATAAAGGGTACAAAGTTGTATCAATGCCACCTCCAAGCTCTGGCGGTGCACACATAATTCAGATATTAAATATCCTTGAAGGTTATAATCTTAAAGAGATGGGCCCTCAATCCGCAGAAGCGATTCACCTCACTTCAACTGCCATGCAAATTGCATTCGCCGATAGAGCGAAGTACATGGGCGACTCTGACTTTGTAAATGTTCCGGTTAAAAAAATTACGTCAAAAAAATACGCAGCTGGGCTAAGAGCGCTAATTCCAAAAGATAAGGCCATCGCTTCAAGTGAATTTCCGGTTCCTTTTCATAAAGTACCAGAGCCTGATCACACTACGCATTTCACTATTATGGATGCAGAGGGAAATATTGTTAGCTCAACCCAGACAATCAACGGTTGGTTTGGTTCAGCAGTAACGGTACCTAAGACTGGAATTGTTATGAACAATGAAATGGATGATTTCGCAAGTCATGTAGGGGGAGTGAACCTCTTCGGCGCAGTTGGCGGCAAGAACAATCTTGTTAGCCCTCGTAAAAGACCACTTAGTTCAATGTCACCTACAATTGTTTACAATAAAGAAGGAAAACCCTTTCTTGCATTAGGTACGCCTTCAGGTACGCGTATTTTGACATGTGTTATGCAAACTACTCTAAATATCCTAGAGCATGATATGGGACTTTGGGATGCGGTTTCAGCTACAAGATATCACCACCAGTGGAGCCCTGAAGTTATAAGAGTGGGAGCTCCATACTTCGATCCAAAAACAGAGGCCCAACTAAAGGCCATGGGACATAAGATTCAACACAAGTCTCTTGGTTGTAAGGTTCAGGCCATTAAAGTTGAAAAAAATGGACTTCTTCATGGTGTGAGTGATCCTCGTGAAGAGGGAATGAGTTACGGAATTTAATTATAATTAGATAAAGGAAAACAATGGACACAAAAGTTAAAGAATTTACATTGTTGGCCGTAGGATTGGGCGTCTTAATTGGCGTTATCATGACAGCTGCCAACGTTTACCTGGGGCTCTATGCCGGGATGACCGTTTCGGCATCTATTCCTGCTGCCGTAATTGCAATGGGTGTTTTCAAAGGCATCTTTAAAATTGACAGTATTCACCAAAGTAATATTGTCCAAACTATGGCAAGTGCTGGTGAGTCTTTGGCGGCCGGTATTATTTTCACTTTGCCTGCATTGGTAATTGTTGGTGCTTGGAAAAATTTTGAATTCTGGCCAACAACTCTAATTGCAATCTCTGGTGGTCTTTTAGGTGTCATGTTTATGATTCCATTGAGAACCGCACTTATTAAAAATGATAAGGATCTTATTTACCCTGAGGGTGTTGCTTGTGCTGCGGTACTTGGAGCAGGTTCAGCTGAAGAGGGTAAAAGAGGCTTCATTACAATTTTAAAAGGGCTTGTGTTTGCTGGTGCATTCAAGCTTTTCACAAGCGCATTCTCTGTGATTATGGGAAGTGTGGAATGGGCCAAGAAAATTGGTGGATCAACGTACTTTGTTGGTTCAGACATTTCTCCGGCACTATTGGCCGTAGGTTATATTGTTAAGCTTGAAGTTGCTGTTTTGGTTTTTGTCGGTGGTATGATTGGATTCACTGTCGCAATTCCAATGCTTGGAACTCCTTTGGACTTAATGGAGCTGGGAGCTGTTGATCTGGCCTGGAGCTTGTGGTCAACACAAGTGCGCTACCTTGGTGTAGGTGCCATGATTGTTGGTGGTGTATGGTCTATTGTTTCAGTTAGAAAAGGTATCACTGCTGGTCTTGAGGGTCTTGCAGGCCGTTACAAAGCGAAAGGTCAAACTGTTAGCCGTGTTGATACTGATATGCCTTTGATGGGAATTATGGCCGTATTGTTGGTTTGTTTCTTCATCATGTTAGGACTATACAACTCGTTAATTGGTCACTTTGGGTTGAGTCTATTTACTACAATCCTTATGATTATCTGTTCATTTCTATTTGTTGCCGTTTCAAGCTACATTGTAGGTCTTGTTGGTAGTTCAAATAACCCAGTTTCAGGGATGACGATTTCCGCCCTTTTAGTTTCTGCCGCACTATTTTTAGTTCTTGGCGAGAAAGGGGATTCTGCAATCCTTTCAACTCTTGGTGTTGCAGCGGTTGTTTGTTGTGCAGCATGTACGGCAGGTGACTGTTCCCAGGATTTGAAAACAGGTAATATCATTGGTGCCACTCCTAAGTTTCAGCAATACGCTCAAATCATTGGTGTTATCATTCCTGCATTTACAATTGCACCTGTTCTAACTCTTCTACACGAAGCATACGGAATTGGTGATGGCCTTAAGGCGCCTCAGGCAACTCTTTTTGCTTCCATCACTAAAGCTCTCTTTGGAGCAGGTGAGCTTCCTGTAAGTATGGTTGTTTATGGGATGATCCTTGGGGTTGTGGTTTTAGTTATTGATGGTGTTTTTCTGAAAAATAAAAAGTTTAGACTTCACCTTATGCCAATGGCCGTAGGTATCTATCTTCCAGTAACACTTGCATACCCAATTCTAATTGGTGGATTGATTCGTTTCTACGTTGATAGAAAAAGAAAACTTACTGATGAGAGTAAGGACCAGGGTGTGTTGTTAAGTTCTGGTTTCATTGCTGGCGAGGCCATCATGGGTGTACTTGTCGCGATTTATCTATATTTTGACGGTAGTATTATCGATTTTGGACTAGGACAAGGAACTAGAGAGGCTATTTCTCTTGTATTGTTCGCAGGCCTAGCCGCTTATCTTTATAGAGTTTCTAAAAGATCTTAATTAAATAGTGGTCGTGGGCGGAGTAAAATCTCTGTCCATGACCGTTTTTCTCTTCGCTTCTAAGGCCTTTTTGGCAGATTCATCACAGATTTTTTGAACCCTTGAGCTCAACTGAGCAAATGCTTGGGATGAAGTTGATAGTCCATCTTTCTCTTTTACATATCTTTTCACTTTGCTCGCAACCACCAAATTTTGTTCAACCTGTGGATTTTGCACATAAAAGCTGAAGTCTTTGCCCATAACCGTTTTGCGACCTGTGTTCTTAGCTCGCTCAATTGCGGCATCAAGGTTTTCACCAATGTCTTTATTGAGAGGTAAAAAGAAGTTGGCAGAAGTAGAGCAGCCATAGTTATCTTTGATGTACTTTTTTACTTTGCTTAAAACCAATAAACTTTCAACATGCATATAAGATTCCTTTTGAACTATTTTATAATAGATTACCACATGAGCTCCTTAAGGTTTCTTAAACGCGTTGCTGGATTGCGTTAACCGGTTTACGCTAAAGGCCGTAAGCTTCGAATTGTATTGATTTTTACAGGTATAAACGATAAAACATTTGTTAAAAATTAAGAGGAAAATATGTCTAGAACGCGCATAGTCATTACAGGTGTAGGCCTTACCGCTCCAAACGGAAACAGCTTACAAGAATTTAGAACAAACCTTCTTGAAAAGAAGTCTGGTATCCAAATGAAAGATGTTAGGTATATGGGTGAATACCCGGCCGGCATTTGTGACTTTGATGAAACAAAGTATCAGAAGAAAAAAGCAAGAAGAAGAGGCACTCGTGCTGGTTCAATCGCAATCTACTGCGCAAACGAAGCACTTGTTGATTCGGGAATGAACTTTGAAGAGATGGATAAGTCTCGTGTTGGAGTTTTTCTAGGCATAACTGAGCATGGAAATGTTGAGACCGAAGAAGAGATTTATCAGCTTCATCAAAATGATTTAAACGTTGATCTATGGTCACATCATCATAATCCAAGAACGGTATCTAATTCTCCTGCAGGAGAAGTAAATCTAAATCTAAAAATTACAGGGCCACACTTCACTATTGGTTCAGCTTGCGCCGGTGGAAACATGGGCCTTATCCACGGAGCTCAGCAACTTATGCTAGGTGAAGTTGATGTTGCATTTGCTGGTGGTGTGAGTGAGAGTGCTCAAACATTTGGTATCTTTGCAGCTTTTAAAGCTCAAGGAGCGTTAGCTGTAAATGATGATCCTACAAAGGCCTCAAGACCAATGGATCAAGACCGTAATGGAATCGTTATCAGTGAAGGTGGATGTATCTACACTTTAGAGCGACTTGAAGATGCTCAAAAGCGTGGAGCAAAAATATATGGTGAGCTAGTAGGTTACGCATACAATACCGACGCTACTGACTTTGTTCTTCCTAATACTGAAAGACAAGTTGAGTGTATGAAAAAAGCAATGGATAAAGCACAGATCTCCAAGGAGAGTGTCAATATTGTTAATATGCACGCTACTGGTACGAAGGCCGGTGATATTAATGAAGCTATGGCCGTTAAGGCCATGTTCGATGACTGTCCTGATACTTATATCAATTTTACTAAAGGTCATATTGGACATGCTATGGGTGCTGCAGGTGCATTGGAGCTTGCTGGTAATCTTCCAAGCTTTGATGATCATATGGTTCACCCTGGGATGAATCTTGAGAATCTTGATTCCGAGTGTCCACTTAGAAACCTTGTTGGTGACGCTCCAAAGAGTTTGGACAAGATCGATACTATTTTAAATAATTCATTTGGCATGCTTGGTATCAATTCAAGTGTGATCATAAAAAAATACTAGAAAAGGAAAATTTGATGAGTGCTGAAGAAGTAAAGAAAGTTGTTTTAGATATTATTGCTGACGTTGCTCCAGACGAAGAAGTATCTGACATCAACCCTGCAGAAAGCCTGAGAGATCAATTGGATCTAGACTCAATGGACTTTCTTGATATCGTTATGGAACTAAGAAAGAGACACTCTGTTGAAGTTCCTTCTGAAGACTATCCAAAGCTTGCGACACTTAATTCTTGTGTCGAGTATCTTACGCCAAAAATGTAGTAACAGATGAAATATGACGCTATAGTCATCGGGGCCGGCATGTCCGGCCTTGCAGCTGGAATACGAATGGCAATGTTTGGGAAAAAAGTCTGTGTGTTGGAAAAGCACACCATTGCCGGCGGCCTGAACTCCTACTATCAAAGAAGAATTAAAGAAACAAAAGAGATAGCTCAATTTGATGTTGGGTTACATGCTTTAACTAACTTTGCCACTAAAGGCGAGCGAAGAAAGCCTCTGACTAAAATGTTAAAGCAACTTCGTATCGGCTATGATGAATTCGAGCTTTGTCCCCAAAGTTATTCACTTATAGACTTTCCAGGTAAGCAATTACGCTTTAATAACGATTTTGAGTTATTAAAAAATGAAGTCTATGAGAAGTTTCCAAGTGAAATTGATTCATTCAATAAGCTTGTTGAAAAAATAAACAACTACAATGAGCTAGATCTGAATGCGACTTACATATCAAGTCGTGAAGTTCTTAACTCAATCCTACATAATTCACTTCTAGTTGAAATGCTTCTTGCTCCACTTCTCATTTATGGAAGTGCTTGGGAGAAGGACATGGACTTTAATCAGTTCGTTATCATGTTCAAATCCATTTATATGGAAGGCTTCTCAAGACCTAAGGGTGGTGTGAGAACAATTATTGATAAATTGATCGCCCGTTTTAAAGAAGAGGGTGGAGAGTTAAAGTTTCGCTGTGGTGTTGAAGAGATTTTATTAAAAGACAATAAAGCCATTGGTGTTAGAACCACTAAGGGTGAAGAGCTATTTGCTCCAAGAGTTTTCTCTAGTGCTGGATTGCCTGAAACGATGGAGCTTGCCAAAAAGGAAGTTAATGCGGCGGTTGGCAAGATGACCTTCATGGAGGCCATTGCATTAACTGAGAGAAAGCCTACTAAGAGTGAGTTTGACGCTACGATTGTTTTTCATAATAGCCTAGAGCAGTACCATTATGAGGGAGCGAAGGATTTCTTTGATTCTCGAAGCGCTGTAGTTTGTTGTCCCGATAATTATGAAATGGATAATAGAGACGGCCATGGGTGCTTTAGAGTTACCTTTATGGCGAACTATGAAAAGTTTAAGGCCTTAGATAGAAGCGCTTATTTAGAAAAGAAAGAAGAAGCATTCGAACAGGCCATGGGGATTGTTAAGAAATTGGCGCCTCAATATGAGTTTAGAACAGTTTTAAAAGATATTTTTACACCAACCACTGTCGAGCGTTATACATGGAAAAAACATGGAACCGTCTACGGCAGCCCTGATAAAATCAGAAACGGCAAGACTGATGTAGACGGCCTCTACATTATTGGCACAGATCAAGGCTTTCTTGGGATTGTTGGCGCAATCTTAAGCGGTATCAGTCTTGGGAATTTATATGGCCTCATGGAGAGTGAATGAAATTTAATAATGTTTATATAGAATCCATGGCCTATGAAGAGCCTGATGTCTTTTTAAGCTCTGATGAAATGGAGAAAAAACTTTCTCCAGTATATGAAAGGTTAAAACTGCCCTTTGGAAGACTTGAACTCTCTACTGGCATTAAGAGTCGTGGGTATTTTGAAAACCTTAGACCTAGTGAGATCAGTGCCAAGGCCGCAAAGAAGGTGTTGGACAAATCAAGCATTGCCGCCAGTGAAGTAGATCTTCTAATTCATAGTTCCGTGTGTAGAGACTTTCTTGAGCCTTCCACCGCTAGTGTTACTCACCATCTACTAGGCCTTCCTAATACGTGTGCTAGTTTTGATTTATCAAATGCATGTCTTGGTTTTTTGGACGCAATGAAAGTAGCTGCTGCACAAATAGAAGCAGGGCTTATTAGAAGTGCTTTAATTGTAACAGGGGAGAATTCAAAACCTCTTATTGAGAAAACTGTAGAATTTCTAAATACAAATGAATCGCTAACTAGAAAATCCATCAAGAAATATTTTGCAAACCTCACCATTGGCTCAGCTGGTGTTGCTTTTATGTTGAGCTCGGACTCAACTAATGCGTTGGCACAAGTTGTAGGCCTTGAAACTCTTTGTGACACAAGTGCAAGTGAGCTTTGCCAAGGAGATGGAAATACTAATGAGCTAATGATGGAGACTGACTCTGAGGAGTTGTTGAAGGCCGGAATTGCATTGGCCAAAGAAAATTATAAACGTTTTAAGATGAATGTATTTGAGGATGTCGAGCATGTAGTCGGTCACCAGGTGGGTATCGCTCACAGAAATCTTCTTATGCATTCTCTTGAATTAAATGAAAATAAAGATCATGTATGTTTTGATCGCTATGGAAATACTGGCTCTGCCGCATGTCCTTTGACTCTTGCCATAGCAAGTGAGCGTAGTGAATTAAAATCCAATGATCGTGTTGCAATGCTTGGCATAGGCTCTGGGCTGCATACAAATATGTTAGGTGTAAAATGGCTGTAAAAGTAGACGTTGAATCAATCAGAGAACTCTATCCCTTTAAATCAAATTATTTGGATACTGGAGCTGGATCTCTTCATTATGTTGATGAGGGCGAAGGCGACCCGATTTTAATGGTACACGGGAATCCAACGTGGTCATTTTATTATAGAGGTTTGGCCAATGCATTTAAAGGTGCTAATAGGGTTGTGATTCCTGATCACATGGGTTGTGGTCTTTCTGATCTGCCTGATGGCTATGAATATACTTTAGAGAACCGAATTAATGATCTCACTACACTTGTTAAGTTTTTAGATCTAAAAAATATCACTTTGATTGTTCATGACTGGGGTGGAGCGATAGGTTTTGGCCTTGCTACTAGATACCCAGAACTTATTAAGAAAATTGTTATTCTTAATACTGCTGCTTTTGTTAGTGAACGCATCCCTTTTAGAATCTCTTTATGTAAGAATAAGTTCTTTGGAGACTTTTTAGTTCGTCGTTTAAATGGGTTTGCGTGGCCTGCCACATTTATGACAACTACCAAAAAACTACAAGACAAGGTTAAGAAGGCATATCTTCTACCTTACGAAGGTGCTGCAAATCGTGTTGCTGTAAGTGAGTTTGTAAAAGATATCCCTATGGATAAATCACATAGATCTTATAAAACACTTAAAACAATTGAGCGAGAGCTTCCAAATTTAAAGTGTCCTAAGCTTATTCTTTGGGGCGGAAAAGACTTCTGTTTTAATGACCATTTTTTTACACAGTGGAAAAACATCTACCCTGATAGCTTTCATAAATACTACAAAGATGCTGGGCACTACATCCTTGAGGATGAGGCCGAAGATGTAGCTTCTACAATCCAAACTTTCTTTGAGGGATAGAGTGAATGTTGCCGATCAAATAACCGAGGCAGCGAAAAAGTACCCATTCAAGCGCTCAGTAGTTGCTTGTGATGGGAAGGACTCTTTTGGCAATTACCGATATGTTCATTATACATTTGAGCAACTAGAGTCTCGTATAAATCAATTTGCCAACGCTTTAACTACTGCTGGTGTTCAAAAGGGTGACAAAGCATTGTTGTTTGTTAAACCTTGTTTGGATTTTAGCGCATTAAGTTTTGCCCTATTTAAAATAGGTGCTGTTCCTGTGCTTATTGATCCGGGAATGGGGCGCAAACCATTTTTAAATGCCCTTAAAAGCTGTAAACCTTCAGTGATGATAGGCATTCCAAAAGCCCACGTCCTAAGGCGATTGTTTCCATCGGCCTTCAAAAGCGTAAAGTTTTATTTCAATTATGGTACACGCTCGTTTCTTGGAGCACAGTCCATTGTTCAATTGGCCTCTGGATCCTCATCTCAATTTAATAGCGTAGCAGTTGAAAAGGATGAACTTGGAGCTATTCTTTTTACTTCAGGTGGAACAGGAAGGCCTAAGGGTGTTGAGTATACTCATGACATATTCATCTCCCAAACAAAGGCCTTAAAAACAGAATTCAATCTCACTGAAGACGATATCGACTGCCCAGGATTTCCTTTATTTGCAATGTTCACACTGAGTATGGGCATGACTAGTTGTATTCCCGACATGGATCCCTCAAAACCATCCAAGGCAAACCCTGAGGCCTTAATGAAGGTGATTAAGGATCAATCTGTAACATTTGCCGCAGGCTCTCCAGCGATTTGGAGAAGGCTTGGGCAATACTGTGATGAGCATGACTATCAATTACCTACAATGAAGGCCCTTGTAATGTTTGGGGCACCTATTTCAATTGAACTACATCAAATGTTTAGTAAGGCCTTACCTAACGGGGATACATTTACTCCATACGGAGCCACAGAGTCTCTGCCTGTTGCTAATACTAGTGGTAGTGTTGTTAAAAATGAAAAGGCCTCTCAAATAAATAAAGGCCATGGCGTTTATGTAGGACGCCCCCTGAGTTCAGTGAGTGTTAAAATTATTAAAGACACTAACTCCGTGATTAAAGACATAAGTGGGATCTTTGAGCTTGGAAAAAATGAGGTCGGAGAAATTCTTGTGAGTTCTCCTACAACAACAAAACGCTACTATCAGATGCAAAATAAAACCGATGAGGCAAAGATTCTGGATGAAGACCGTGTTTGGCACCGAATGGGTGATCTCGGTTATCTGGACGACTCTGGTGCTCTTTGGTTTTGTGGCCGAAAGGCCCATAAGCTTGAACACAATGGACGAAGCTTCTATAGCGTTTGTGTTGAGGCCATCTTTAATCAACATTTAAAACTAAGACGTAGTGCTTTAATTTCAAAAGGTGGAAGACCTTGTCTGGCAATTGAGTTGCTGGAATCAAGTTCTAATAAAACTGAACTGCATAATCTTAAAGCTGAGCTTCAAGAACTCTCTGAGCAATTTGAGCATACCAAGGATATTTCTGAATATTATCTGTGTGATGCATTCCCGGTTGATGTGAGACATAACATTAAAATTGACCGTAAAAAATTGTCTCAGATGAAACTTAATAAACTTTAATAGAGGACATATGAAAATACTTGTCACTGGTGGTGGTGGATTTTTAGGAACTGAGATCTGTAAGCAGCTTTTGGCCAAAGGCCATGAAGTAAGTGCAGCAAGTAGAAGTAAATATCCACATCTAATTGAGATGGGAGTAGAGGCTATAAATATTGATCTATCCTCAGCTTCTCCAGATCTTGATGGCTTTGACGCAATCATTCACACTGCGGCCAAGGCAGGGGTGTGGGGCAAGAGCTCCGATTTTTATAAAAATAACTTTCTGGCCACATCAAATATTGCCAATGCGGCCAAAGAGGCCGGTATAAAATATTTTATTTATACATCGTCTCCCTCTGTTGTATTTGGTAAAGACGATTTAGAAAACGCCAACGAATCACTGGCCTACCCTGATAAATTTTATACTGATTATTCAAAGACCAAGGCCATGGCCGAGGAACTTGTTCTAGGGCTAAATGATTCTTCATTTAAAACTGTGGCCATACGACCTCACCTTATTTGGGGAGAGGGAGATCCACATCTAGTTCCGAGGATTCTTGAAAAGTCCAAGGCACAGAAATTAAAGATCGTGGGCGAAGGCACAAACCTTGTGGATGTAATTCACGTTAAAAATGCCGCTCATGCTCATGTCCTGGCCCTAGAAGCGATGGTGGCCTCAAAAGATGTTGGAGGCAAGGCGTACTTTGTAGGCCAGGAGCGTCCGGTTAATCTTTGGGAATTTATAAATCAAATTTTAATTCAAGCAGGACATGAAGGTGTTGAAGATCGTGTCGGCTTTGGCATGGCCTATACATTAGGAGCTGTACTTGAAAAAGTATTTAAACTCCTAGGTATCAATAATCCTGAACCACCAATGACTAGGTTTGTTGCCCTTCAATTGGCCAAACATCACTACTTCTCACATGAGGCCGCAAGAAGAGATCTAGGCTATAGTCCTATTATCTCAATTGAAGAAGGTATTGCGACACTTTTTGATGATAAAAAGGAAAGGCTCAAGGCAATTTCTGAATTATCTAAGGCCAATGTAGACTAAATCCATATTTGTTTAATTCTTGCACAGGCCAGAACTAGGCCTGTTGTTTTGGTAAAGCACTAAGTTGAGATAAAAAGCGTACCTATGATTAAAGGGCGCTTAATTCTCCTTTTAACTGTTAGCTTTGCCCTTATTTCGTGCACAAGCGAACAAAGCACTTTTGCAGGTCTTGGCCCGCAGGCGGTGAATATTATCAATTTATGGTGGATTCTTTTCGCCATATCATCAATTGTTCTCATTACCGTCAGCTTCTTTCTTACCAAAGCTAGTCTTCGAAAGAGTACTGCTCCCGCAGTTGATGATCAGACCCTTGGCCGTGGACTTGTTATAGGCCTTGTTGGAACTATAAGTCTTCTTCTAGTCATTATATTTAGTACTCTCACACTTGGACAGGCTTTGTCTGACGAGGAGGATGGGCCAGTCGAAATTGAGATCACCGCTAAAATGTGGTGGTGGCAAGTGAAGTATTTCGATGAGAGTGGAAAGTATCTTTTTGAAACGGCCAATGAGATTCATGTTCCTGTGAATAGGGCCATGAAATTAAGGCTACTTTCAGACAATGTCATCCATAGCTTCTGGGTTCCGGCCTTAGCTGGGAAGGTCGATATGATCCCTGGACGTGTGAATCACCTCACAATTAAGGCATTAAAAGAGGGTACGTTTAGAGGTCAGTGCGCGGAATTTTGTGGAGTCCAACATGCCCTTATGGCCTTCCATGTTGTGGCCGAGAGTGAGGATAAATATAAGCAGTGGATTCATGCACACACACAAAGACCTCTGGCGATAAAATCAAAAAAGTTCAAAAGAGGCAGGAAAGCATTTTTTAGTTACGACTGCATTCGCTGCCATTCAATTGATGGATTAAAAGAAGCTCAGGTATCTAAGTTCTCTGGCCCAAATCTCACACATTTTGGAAGTCGAAAATATTTCGCTGCAGGTACTTATCCTAATACAAAGGGACACTTGTCTGGCTGGCTTTTAGACCCACAAGGTCTTAAGCCTGGAAACTATATGCCTGCCACTGCAATTTCTGCAGAGGACTTTGAGGCCATACTTGCGTTTCTAAAGGAGCTCAAGTGATGGAGTTGAATGAAAAAATGCAAAAACTCGATCAAGCCTGGGCAAATCCACCAGGATTCATAGGCTGGCTTCGTATTGTTAATCAAACCAATATTGGTGTTCGCTATATTTATACATCCCTAATCTTTTTCTTTATGTCAGGAGTTCTAGGGTTGATGATGCGTGTGCAGCTTGCCAGTGCTGAAACAAATGTGTTGGGGCCTGAAGTATTTAATCAGATCTTTACGGTGCACGGAACGGCCATGATGTTTCTTTTTGCCATTCCAATGGTTGAAGGACTTGGTGCATACATTGTGCCCTTAATGATAGGTACAAGAGACTTAAGCTTTCCGAGGTTGAGCTCTTTTAGTTACTTCGTGTTTTTGATCGGTGGTATTACCTTATTTGGCTCACTCTTTATGAATGTCGCACCAAATGCTGGGTGGTTCGATTATGTTCCCCTGGCCTTAAAGGAGTGGTCTCCTGGAAAAAATATTGATGTATACGCAACGGTAATCACATTTATCGAAATTAGCGCACTTGCCGCTGCTGTAGAGTTGATCGTTACTATTTTAAAACAACGCGCTCCTGGGATGACGATGGCGAGAATGCCTGTTTTTGTCTGGTCGATTCTTGTCATGGCCTTCATGATTGTTTTTGCCATGCCTGGAGTGATTGTAGGCTCAGTTATGCTTGCTCTTGATAGAATCATAGGTACTGTTTTTTTTGAAGCATCCCTTGGAGGAGATTCTCTATTATGGCAGCATCTGTTCTGGTGGTTTGGGCATCCTGAAGTCTACATTGCCTTTCTTCCAGCGGCCGGAGTCGTCTCCACAATTATTCCTGTGTTTTGTAAAAGACCACTCTATGGTTACACGGCAGTTGTTATGTCTATGGTTGCTACAGGTATTATTAGTTTTGGCCTGTGGGTTCACCATATGTTTACAACTGGAATTCCTGATCAAGCGAGTGCCTTTTTTAGTGTTGCAAGTGCCATGATTGCCATTCCTTCTGGGATTCAGATCTATTGCTGGATTGCAACTATACTGACGGGTAGACCTCGCTTTAATACCGCTCTTTTATGGTGCATGGGTTTTGTTATTGTTTTTGTAATGGGAGGGCTTAGTGGAATTATGGTCGCTTCTTTGCCTTTTGATAAACAAACCCATGACACTTACTTTGTCGTAGCACACTTTCATTATGTTTTGATTGGTGGAGTGGTTTTTCCGGTTTTTGGAGGCATCTATTATTGGTGGCCGAAATTTACTGGAAAATTACTAAACGAAAAACTTGGGAAGATTAATTTTTGGTTGGTGGTCATTGGCTTTAATATCGCGTTTTTTCCCATGCATATCTTAGGCCTTCAAGGAATGCCTAGAAGGATCTATACCTATATAGAAGAAATGAATTGGGGAGCTATGAACATGCTTTCAAGTCTTGGGGCATACCTTCTAGGAGTAGGTTTTTTCGTTTTTATCATCAATGTTATTTGGACTATAAAAAAAGGTGAGGTTGCCAGCAACAACCCATGGGATGCGGACACTCTTGAGTGGCTTGCTGATTCCCCTCCTAAAAATTATAAATTTGTTGAAATACCTCGGGTGAAATCTCTCAATCCTTTATGGGATGATGAAATGCCAGTAGATGCTACAACTGGAATGAGAGTGGATAGGCGTGAAGTCTTAATCACCGAAATCCTAAGTTCCAAAGTTCAGGCCGTTGTGATTCTACCTACCAATAGTATTTGGCCTTTCGTCTTGGCACTTGCAACTGCGGTTGCATTTATAGGAAGTATCTTCTCACCTTGGTGGTTTGTTGTATCCATAGGCCTTGTCTTTATCTCTATTACTGGTTGGTTTTGGCCACATCGTCCTTGGGACAGTGGGAGAGATGTATGAATGTCGCGGGCCGGACCAGATATCACAGTGATCTCAAACATCCGTATTGGTGGGGAATCTTGGGGCTGATCATT
Source organism: Bacteriovoracaceae bacterium (assembly GCA_023954595.1). Classification (GTDB taxonomy): domain Bacteria; phylum Bdellovibrionota; class Bacteriovoracia; order Bacteriovoracales; family Bacteriovoracaceae; genus UBA845. Next base: position 13,947 of record JAGSHJ010000009.1, read on the forward strand.
ATTGAGGTGACCGTTATAGCTATCTTTCTGGCAAGTTACTTCTATCTTTGGATCGTAAATGTTTCTACTGGGAGAATGGGATGGCCTGCGCAAGGTACGGTCCTTCCTCCTGTTCTTATTCCAGCAATCAATACTGGCCTTCTCTTATTTTGCGGTTGGTCCATGTGGTACGGGGGGATTTTAATCAAAAAGAATAAATCCAAAGAGTTTGCATATCTCGCCCTTGCTTGCTGTGTGGTCGCAGGCCTTGTCCTTTATTTACGATGGATTCAGATGGAAATGCTTGAATTTGATTGGGGAACAAATGCGTATGCTTCATTCGTTTGGGTTCTGACTGGTTTTCATTTTTTACATGTACTTGCAGGTATTCTTGGAACATTAGTTATTGGTTGGTTTTCATACAAAGGCTACTACAACGAGCAGCGGATGTTAGGTGTGCAGATAGATACAATTTATTGGTATTACATTGTGGCCGCCTGGCCGCCTATTTATTTTGTCCTTTATTGGACACCGAGGATCACATGGTAAAAAGACCCAATTTATTATTATGGGGAGCGCTCATTGGGCCTTCACTTACTTGGCTTTTGTATTTGGGTTCAAGTTTCACTATTGCAGCATATGCATGTGAGAGAGGCAGTGAGTGGATCATGCCTTTAATGACGGCAGTTGCCTTAGTCGTGTCTGGTTTGTTTTTAGTTGGTTCCCGTAGAACCTATATTCACTTTCAAAAAACTGGAGATCAAAGTGGTATATTTTTAAGTGTTGTAAGTTTACTTCTAGGTGTGTTGATCGTTTTAATTTTGTTGTCCAGTGAATTGAGTAATCATTTGGTGACGCCATGTATGTGAAGATCTTAATTATAATTCTATCTGTTGGATGCCAGTTTAAACAACCTGATGTATTGGATGAAAAAATAAAGGTTCCAGACATCAAACGTGGCAAAACTCTTGTGTTTGCATATGGATGTGGTGTTTGTCACACCATAAGTGGTATTCGCGATTATCCAGGTGCTATAGGCCCTCCATTAACAGATTGGGCGAAAAGAAAATACATTGCGGGTAAGCTTCCAAATAGAATGTCTGAGCTTATTTTGTGGCTAAAAAATCCCCAAGCATTTGAGAAAAACTCAGCAATGCCTAACTTAGGAATTTCTCAAGATGAGGCCATAGATATTGCGGCCTACTTGTACTCTCAATAGGTAATTATGAAAACACGTTATGCAATTATTTTGGCATTTTTAGTAAGCGCATTTCTCGCCGGCGCTGCAGGTGCTATGTTCATCGACGTGGGTATTTATGATCTTGCCGCAATTCGTCCTCACAATGAAGTTGAGCGCAAAATCATTATGTTCTTAAAGACCAATTCTATTCAATACCACGCACGTGACCTGAAGGCACCAGGCATGAATGATCCAAAAAGGATCAGGCGTGGAATGAAGCTTTTTCATAAACAGTGTCAGGTCTGTCATGGCGCTCCAGGACAAGACAGGGATATCGTAGGAGTAGGGCTTAATCCAAATCCCCCTCCGCTTGTAAAGGCAAGCGAGCATTGGTCTGCCGAAGAGATTGCATGGATTATTGAAAATGGCATCAAGATGGCCGGAATGCCTGCTTTTGGGCTAGGCCAAAGTGAACAAGACATCTGGGATCTAAGTGCTTTTGTAACTCGATTAAACACATTGTCTCCTGAGGAGTACAAACACATGCTATTGGCACTTCAAGACGATGCTCTTGCTGAAGAGTTGCAATGGGTGGCCCCTGAGCAAGGTTGGAAAAAACTCAAACAGGTTTCCAATAGGAAAAGAGGGAAACGCCTTCTCAAACGTTTTGGCTGTACAGGTTGTCATATCATTCCTGGAATTAGATCTCTGAATTCCTATGGGGGGCCGCCACTTACAAACTGGAAAAAACGCCACTTTATTGCCGGCAGTGTTGCTAATAATCCTATTAATCTTGTTCAGTGGATCCGTTTTCCTGAAACAATTAATAAAGGCACGATGATGCCAAACCTAAATGTCTCTGAGAGAGATGCCTGGGATATGGCCAATTATTTACTCTCTATTGAAGAGTAGTTCAATAATTTATAAATACTAAATACTGCGACTATAATAAAAGACGTCCCGGCAGGCATCCACATGATGAGGCCTGCAATTTGTTGATCTGCAACTGGATCTATTTCAAGGGCCATGGAGCTTCTTATATATGGTGAGTACCATACGCTTTGAGAAAGACCCATTAAGGCCCCCAAAACCATTGCATGAAGCATTGAAACAAATAAATAAATCACTGCACTAGGTGGCGATATCTTAAATCCGTAAGGGGATAGGCTAACTCGCCAAAAAAGATAAGAACTTGCAAAAAAACCGATGTGTTGAAAGTCGTGTACTAGAGGCCCTTCAAGAGCACTCTCATAAATCATTGGGATGTGCCAAATCCAAAGTGTTGCAGCATATATAATCCAAATCCATAAGGGCCTAGAAAATCGTGTAATCTTAATGAAACGTCTAAAGGCCATATTTATCTTTGAGCTCTTCACTACCGGTGAGAGTGCGTTCATGAAGTAATAGTCCATACCAGACAACGCCAACAGTGGTGCTGCTACCATGAGGATTAATGTATGCTGGAGCATGTGAATTGAGGCCAAAGCTTCACTATAAAAATCAATAGAACTTATAAGTGCCAAAAATAGACAAAACATGCCAAAGCAGAAAAATGTAGTTTGATGTTTGGGTCTCGTCTTTATATTTCTTCTTGATTGGGTTTGTTTTACACCTTTGAAATATAAAAAAATCATAGCACCAAGGCCTGCCCAGATATGCAATTCACTGTTGATCTGGAAGTAGTCTATGCTTGTTTGGTGTGCACCACCATGAGCGAATAAATTGAAAGAAATGAATAAGACAGTTAAGAAAATGGCCATGGCGTAAAATACCATGGCCTATGTTTATGCATGGACACTATAGCTTTGAAAAGCCTTTGACTATTTTCTGGTCGAAGTAGTTCGCTTGCATTCCAGCGTCTACAAGCATGTTGGTCGCATTGATCCCTGATGATATAGGGGATAATAGAAATAGTGCAGCATTTGCAACTTCTTGGGTCTCAAGGTTCTTTTTTCGAAGAGTTAGCTCCTCGCTGTAGAGGTAGTTTTCAATATAGTTTGGGATCCCTGCACTTGCAGATGTCTTCAACGGCCCAGCTCCAACACTATTAAAGCGCACTGAGGAGAATTCACTGAAAGACTTTGCAAGATAGGCACAAGTTGTTTCAAGCATGGCCTTGATAGGGCCTAGGTAACCATACGAGGTTGCTAGAGTGTTTGAGATTGATATTGTAACAACACTTGCCTGTGGTTTTAGAAGGTCTTTAATGGCATTAGACATTTGAACTAGAGAAAATGAACTAATGTGACAGGCCTGCAGGTAGTCTTCAAGCTTTGTTTCATGGAAGGGTTTAGGTCCTTCGCTAAAGTTTGCAAAGGCCATGGAGTGTAGGAAACCATCTAGTTCAACGCCGATGTTTTGTGCCAAGTCTGCAACGTGAGCACTGTTTTCTACGTCCAGTATGAAAGATTTTGAGTCAGGAAATAACTTATTTACTTTTTCAAGGTTCTGCTGGTTCTGTGCAGAAAAAACACAGCTTGCACCGGCCGACATCAAAGACTTTGCTGTGAAGTAAGCAACGCTTTTCTTATTTGCAACACCTGCAATGTAGAAGGTCTTTCCAGTTAAATCAATCATGCATTCTCCACAAGAGTTACCGCGAATTCAATGATTAAAGCTTTCTTGCCATCAACAGATGCAACTGCCTTCATGTAGGCCGCAGGAGAGATTAATTCTTTTAATTCAACTTTTATGTCCAGCATGTCACCTGGCTTTACCATTTGCTTAAATTTAGCACTTTGGATTCTAGAAACAACTGCAGTCTTACCTGAGATGCCGTCGTCTTTATAACTCATTAAAAGAGCTCCTGACTGAAAACAGGCCTCACAGATTAATACACCAGGCATGATAGGGTTTCCTGGGAAATGACCTTTAAAATAGTCCTCGCTTTCTTTAACGAGCTTTCTTGTATGTATGGAGTCTTCAGATCTCTCTACAAGTTCATCTATGAATAGAAATGGATCCTTTTGTGGAATGCGCTCAATAGGGTTCATTAAAGACCTCCGGAAACTTCTATTGTTGTCCCAGTGATGTAGCTTGCTTTGTCACTTGCCAAAAATAAGACAGTATTTGCAACTTCTTCAACCTTTCCAAAACGCTTCATTGGAACCTGTTTTTTATATTCTTTAACTTGATCTTCAGGAAGGTCTGAAATCAACTCAGTCTCAATAAAGCCAGGTGCCACGTTATTTACTGTAATATTTCTCTTAGCTACTTCTTTAGAAAGGGACTTTGAAAGTGCTACTTGTCCTGCCTTTGATGCTGCGTAATTCGCTTGTCCTTGGAGACCTAAGCTTCCACCGATAGAGGAGATGTTAATAATTCTGCCATAGCGATTTCTCATCATGTGAAGTGTGGCAAACTTGGACATGTTAAAAGTACCTTTGAGGTTAATGTCGAGGATGCTATCCCACTGCTGTTCACTCATCGCGGCAGTAATGTTGTCAGAGCGTCTACCTGAATTATTAACAAGGATATCAATTTTATCTAATTCTTTGGTGATTTCTTCAAAGAACGCTTCGCATGCACTGTGAGAAGATACATCAAACTTCTTCAGGATAAGGTTCTGGCCAAGCTCTCCCAATTCTTCTTTGAATTGATTTGCTGCCTCGTCATTTGAAGCGTATGTGGCAACAACAGTTGCACCTTGCTCAAGAAATGCTTTTGCTATTCCTTTTCCAATACCTCTAGTTCCACCAGTTACAATTGCCGTTTGGTCTTTAAAGTTGTGCATGATTGTCCTCTGTACTATTTGTTTTATTTTCTTTTTCTAATTGATAAAGCCAGCTCTCAACCTCATTTGATTGAATAACACCGTAGTTCGCTGCTCCCAACCAACCACTCATGATAATCCCAACACTTCCTGCATGGAACATCCCTGAGAGTTCTTTATGCATGTTCATGCTGACCTCAAGGCCTTCAAACTTTGTTCCAAAAGATGAGCCACCTTCATGGCGAGTATATTTTTTTACTGTTAGGGGTGTCGCTGCGTCGATGACATCAATCTTTTTTCTAATTCCCGGAAGAAAACCTTCTAAGCATTGAATCGTCTCTTCGATCATTTTCTCTTTTTCGGCCTTGTATTGATCTTCATCCAGATTTGCCCAATCTTCCCAGTGAGCGTTGGTAGATGATACAACAGCATACTTCTTATCTGTGTCATAAGGCCTACCCTCTGGATAGTATATTGAAAACGTTCGTGAAGTTATGTCTTTACTAAGTAATGCCTCAGTATCAAAAGTTGGATGAGTGGAAGTGAAGACTAAATCACCTATGAATGGAATCGTCTCACCAGGTTTAAGGCCCATGTAGACTTGGCATGAAGAAGAGTTCATTCGAACCTCTTGTGCCTTATCTGTGTATTCTTTTGAAAAGTGCTCCTGGCCGATCATCTTAAATATTGTGGATTTAAGATTTGCATTGGATACAATGGCCTTTGTGTTGATGATTTGCCCCTTAAGCTCCACACCACAGGCAACACCGTCTTTAATGATGATCTTCTCAACAGGTGCATGCTTTTTTATGTCCACACCATTATTTAGAAGCTCAGTCTGCATCATCTTGATTAAGTAGTCGGTTCCGCCTTTAAAAGTGTACACACCCTTTTTCATGAAGTTAGAAAAAACAATTCCATAGGTGATTGCTGGATCTTCCAGGGTAGATCCGTTTGCGTAAACAATTGGTTCCATTAAAAAACGTGCGACATCATTTCTTCCTGGGAAGAACCTTTCAAACAATTGACCGTTAGTCATTGATTGATCGTCGTAGAAATTCATGTTTTCAATGAAGGTGTAAAAGCTCTCAACTGTTTCGCGCTCAATTTTAAATTCAGTAACAAGCTTCTCTGTGAAGTCATCTTTAGTGAATAAAGATTCAATATTGTATTGAGGGTTTACGAACTTTACACTTTTGAGCTGAACAATGTGGTCAGCTATTTCTTTGTTCCAGTACTTGCGACATGTTTTTTTCATACCGAAAGGGAAACCGTGAAGACTAACATCGAATACGTGTTTTTTACCTGAACGATAAAACCAGGTGGCAAAGCCTCCAAGTTTATTATGTGCTTCTAGTAATAAAACACTTCTCCCATTCTTCGCCAGTTTATTGGCGGCAGTCATTCCTGCTAGTCCAGATCCTATTACGATCACATCGTAATCTTTTTCAATTTTTTCTTTGGCCTTAATAAGCATTGTAATTTCCTTGTAAACGCCCGTAACCATAACAAATTATGAATTTTTAGACCACAGAATCCCTGCCAAAATCGTCATAAAAGTGGATATGACACATTGCAGGCCCTTATGTATTTGTATATTTAGCCTTTTTTTGAACATCAACTATGATTGTCGTCATCAAAACATAACGTATGGCGAAATCTTTTAGCTGTTTTGACTAATAATCTTTAGACATATCTTGGACATTACAGAAAGTACTCTCGTTCGTTTGACACAAATGGGGGTGATGCTTGATGCTAATTTTGATGGACCTTATTACTCCTTCATTCATTATTTATGCTTGTTTTGTGATGGCCATACTCACTCCTTGGCTTAATAGAGTTTCGTATAAATTGTGCACTCGCACCCTAGGTGTGTTCGGTGTGTTGATATTTGCCCTTCAATTTATCCTCTCTGGAGTAGATGGGTTATCCCTCATTTTTTCATTAATGTGTACA
>JAGSHJ010000296.1 GCA_023954595.1 Bacteriovoracaceae bacterium
ATTCTTCATGGTGCCTCCTTGTCGGTCTACTCCACTTCTTCTGTTTCTTCTTCTTCTACTACAACCTCAGGTCTTTGACGGTGAATATGGTCCTTTGATTGGGACTTCTTTTTGACCAGTTGTTTCTCCAATTTTGCCACGACATCATCAAAAGTCTTGTATAGATCATCTTTGACAGAGTCTGCGTTCAACGTATATCCATCGCTTGCAAGGATAACGTGGGAGTGGTGGCCTTTTTTGCTAGCACTAAGTGTCCACTTTAGGTCAAAGCTCTTGTCGAAGTATTTCTTTAGCTTTCCTGACTTCTTCTCAACCATTTCTTTGATTGCCGGGGTTGATTCTAGTTGGTGGAAATTCATAGTGACGTTCATTAAAAAACTCCTTTTTTAAGCTTTTATTCTACAGGCCTATATGACGTTTAACATGAGTAAGATCATCTTTAGACGTCATAAAAGTTATACCACGAATATGGTAGTTGTTTAAACTAGATGCAAGGTTTTTCAAGGAGAAATATGTGAGAAGTAGTAAAGATTTCGAGAACTTAACAGTTGAAGAATATACCACCCCAGCACCAATTATAGTAAAAGCGAGTGCCTCAATCACAACTGTAATGAAAGAGATGCAACAGCGTGAAATTAGACATTTACCCGTTGTAGATGACAATGGAGCAGCACTAGGACTAATTAGTGAGAGGGATTTGGCCTCAGTAAAGAGTTTTTATTTTAGGGCGGATTTGACTGCCAAAGATATTATGACAGCTGATCCCATTTCCGTTAATTATCATGTGAGCTTAATTGAAGCAGCCTTTATTATGGCGGAAAATAAAATAGGCTCACTAATTGTGAATGACGATAATGGAGATATTTACGGTATCTTCACCAGCACCGACGCAATAAATGCCCTCATTGAGGTTTTACGCGGCGATGCGGGAGAAGAAGCTCCGCAAATTCAGGACTATTGAAAGAACTTTAGAAATTCAGAGTCAGATGAAAGTATTAACTTCGAGTCTGTTTTAATCGCTTTCTTGTAGGCCTCTAGAGATCTTATGAACTCATAGAAGTTAGGCGCTTTCTTTAGGGACTTGGCATAAATTGCAGTTGCTTTAGCCTGTGCCTTTCCTCGTATAAGCTGTGCCTTCTTGTAGGCCTCGGATTCGATTTTATTTAGATCTTTAGACAAACGCCCTTCTATCTCAGCTTTCTCACCTTTACCGATAGAGCGAATTTTTTGAGCAACACGTTGTCTCTCACTTATCATTCTATCGTAAACTTTCTCTTCAACAGATTTTTCATAAGAGATTCTTCTAAGTTGAAGATCAATAAGATCAATACCAAGAGCTCTAAGTTCCTCGTTGGCCTTCTCTACAATCAATTGGCTTAGTTGCTCTCTTCCAAGGCGAATCTTTTCAATATCACTGCCTACTTCTTCTTCAACTTCGATTACTGCAGCGTCAGCGACTTCGCCTTGCTTTTTCTTCTCTTGAACAAGTTGCTTTTTCTCTTCTAAGTTATCAAGGATTTGATTTGAGTTTCTAACTGCCTCAACAAGATTGTGGCTCGAGATAACATCTCTTGTATGGCCATCAAGAATTGTGTCAATTCTGGCCTTTGCACCACGTTCATTTTGTACCGTTTGAATAAACTTCAAAGCATCAACAATTTGCCATCTTGCAGTGGTGTCTACACGAATATACTTTTTATCTCTAGTAGGGATTTGATTAGGAGATCCGTCCCAGCTAAGGATTCTTTTGTCCACATATCTTACCTTGTGAACAAAAGGTAGTTTGAAATGAAGTCCAGCTTCTGTCGTTCCTTTCCCAATAGGCTTTCCAAATTGAGTAACGATCGCTTGTTGACCTTCTGTTAAAATGTAGAAGGAATTACTTCCAACAAGAAGTACGCCTACGATTAAAATGACTAAAAAATTAAATTTATTTTTCATTGGATATTCCTTTTCCAAAAACAGGCAGAAGACCTTTTACCTTGGGATCTATGATCACGACATTATCAAGCTTTGAGAATAGCTCTTCCATTGCTTCAAGATACAAACGCTTCTTGGTAACATTTGGTGCCTTGATATACTCACGGTAGATTTCTGCAAAACGATTGGCGTCACCTTCAGCTCTGTTTACAACTGCCTGGGCATAACCTTGTGCTTCACTTACAAGCTTTTTAGCTTTCCCTTTTGCTTCTGGGATGACCTTGTTATAGGCCTGCTCTGCTTGGTTTATCATCTTCTCTTGTTCTTGTTTTGCAGCATTCACATCGTTGAATGACGCCTGTACTTTCTTAGGTGGGTTAACATCTTGAAGCTTAATTGAACGAATTAATACTCCCATGTCATACTTGTCTAGAACTTCTTGCATTAACTGCTTGGCATCTCCAGCGATACCAACACGACCAGTTGTAAGAACTTCAGTAACCATAATGTCACCGACAACTCGTCTCAGTATGGATTCACTTACATCTCTGATGTTTCTAACTGGCTCGCTCGTTTTAAAAAGAAACTTGAATGGGTTTGAGATTTGGTACTGAACAACCCACTGCACTTCAGCAACGTTTAAGTCACCTGTGACCATTAGGGACTCTTCGTCCAAATTTCTTGATCCATAATTAGTTCTTCTAGAATTGTAAGACTGGCTTCTAAAGCCAAACTCTTCTTGATGAACTATTTTTGTTTTTACTTTGATGACGCGATCGATACCGAAAGGAATTTTAAAGTGAAGACCTGGTTGAGTGGTATCTAGATAGCGACCTAGTCTAATTACAACTGCTTCTTCATCAGGTTCGACAGTGTAATAGGATGTAAAGAAACCGATTGCGATAAGCACGGCCATTAAAAGTGGAAGAAGTGCCTTTTTATTTTTATTAAAAGACTGTTTGAGCTTGTACAGCTCGTAATTAAGATCTGGTTGTCCTTGATTCATCTAATCTCCAAATGAGGTTATTTTCATTAGGGCTACGTTATGACATATGAGCTCTTAAATCAATTCGGTGGGACTTTAGAAGCGATTAATCCAAAACTAAGTCGAGTTCAACCATAAACGAGCGTTTATGCCTTAAATCTTCCGCCATTAGACGCGCCTTGTAGAAGTTTCCCTCTTTATTGTGCCCGGAGTAGATAAAAGTTCTAACGACATACTTTTGCGTTAATAATGGATCAATAAGACTTAGAAGCTCATCTCTACAAGATGAAACAATCTCACTGTCTGGTAGATTCCAAATACTCGTCCCTTGAAAAGAATTAAGTTGTAGACAGAAATTTGGAACAACATATGGTGTTTTAAAAATTGTTGTGATGAAGTTTTGAAAATCTTGTTCGTCTATTAGGGTCTTCACTTCTAAATTTTCTAGACCGGAAGTTGAAGATAGCTCAAGTAGTACGTCCTTAAAGTTGACTGAGTTGTTTTTAACAATATTTTCTGCCGCAAATATCAAAGTGTTAGAGCTAAGAATAAGTAAAACTAAAGCAAATCGTAATAACATCTGGTATCCTTATTTAAAATCCTGTGGTGTTTTAGGCCGCATACACTAGTAAGGCAATTATATAAGATTGATATTGCTTATCTAAAGGTTAGATAGATGATGAATGTTATTAGAATTAATTCACCTCTTGGCGACATTTTTATTGGGGCCAAAAGCGGGCTTATATCTTTTTTAAGCTTTGAAAAACATGAACCCACTCAAACCTGTGACGTACTAAAGCTTGCTTCTAAACAGCTCTCAGAATATTTCCAAGGCTCAAGAACTGAGTTTGATCTTCCCTTAGAAAAAGAAGGCACTTCTTTTCAGGTTGAGGCATGGCAAGCACTTCAGAAGATTCCTTACGGTGAAACTGCAAGCTATAAAGATCAGGCCTTAATGATGGGAGACATAAAAAAGGCAAGGGCGGTTGGTAGTGCCAATGGTAAAAATCCTCTACCTATCATTATTCCATGTCATAGGGTCATACGTTCTGATGGAGAACTAGGTGGTTACTCTTGTGGTATTGAGAAGAAAGTCTTTTTGCTTGAACTGGAGTCTAAAGTTTCTGGAAAGTAGAAGGGAATAGGTATGAATAAAAAATTACTGAACTTTGTAAAGGCCGGCTTCATTGATTTATCTAAGGATCTACTTAAAAATCCACAGGGCCTGCGGGTTAAACTTGATGCCGCAATAGAAAAACTTAACAAACAACAAATTAAAGATGCGC
>JAGSHJ010000287.1 GCA_023954595.1 Bacteriovoracaceae bacterium
AATTCCAGCATCAGTGTTACTTACTAGAAAGACCTGATTGTGAGCTTTAATCATCATTAAACTTTTCTTTGGAGCGATGTAGGTTTGTGAAAGCACTTGCACCTGATCCGTTTTATTAAGAAAGCCTAGCTTTCCTTTTTTGATAAAGCCTTTTTTCATAAGACTTACAATTCCGTAGAACAACAGAATCGTTACAGCTAGAAATGCAACAATCTTGCCACCATACTCAACTAATGAAAATGAAGACTTAGAGTTAGTGGCAGTGGCCTTTTGAGTCGCGGCCAGGGTCGTTTTGACCTCATCATTTTCCATTTTAGGTCTAATGATTTTACCTGCGACTACCTTTTCTTTCTTCTTCTCAATTTTAAGCAGAGAATTTAAATAGTCTTCGTTTAGGTAATCTTTCTTCGGGGACTTAGCTTTTGCTTTGGCCTTAACTGCAGCAACTTTCTTCACTGCTACTGGTTTTACTTTCACTCTTGGAAAGTTTAGCTCAATTGTATTGTCCTTGATCATCAAAGAAACTTTGTCTCTGTACTTTGACATTGAGAATGGAAACAAGGCCTTAACTCTTGAAGAGTTATTAGATACTGCCGCCACATTCACTGAAGTGTCTTTTGTTTTGCTAGAAAACGCGACCTTCTTGTTGATCTCTCTTTTGAGCTTGCTATCAGGGATAACAACTTGAATAAGTGAGTTGGAAACCCTCAGTTCAGGATACTCTTTTAGAACTCCATCAAATTTAATAGTCAACTGACCATTTTCTTTAGTTGATTTAAAGTCCATAGACTTAATTTCAACCTGTGCCATGGCAGCTGAACAGCTCAAAGCAAGTAAAAGGATGGTTTGCAAAACTCTCATAAGTCGTTCCTTATTTTAACGTTTCAATTCTTTCCAGTGGACTGATGATATCCGTTAGACGAATACCAAACTTCTCATTAACAACGACCACTTCTCCTCTAGCAACTAGTTTCCCGTTTACTAGAACTTCAAGAGGCTCGCCTGCGAGTTTGTCCAATTCCAATACTGAGCCCTGGCCTAACTGAAGAAGATCCTTGATTACTACAGAAGCTCTTCCTAGCTCGACGCTAACTTTAAGAGGAATATCTAGAATAAAGTCCAAGTTTTGAACTTTAAGCTTATTAAGAGCGTCATCACCAGTCTTAATCTGATCGGCCAGTTGGGCGATTGCATCCTTCTGGTCCTGATTCATATCTTCTTGATTTTCGATGTTGTTGTCTTCCATTCTTTATTCCTTTAGCCTTTTAGTTATTTGCACCGCTCTGTTACCTTTGTATTCACCTGCAAGACAGAAAAGTTTTTGAACTCCTTCAATCTCTACAGCAAGTTCGCCTGAAACTTCTTGGTGAAGAGGTATTATGTCCCCTTCTTGAAGACCAACCAGGTCTCCAACAGTCATTTCAGTATCGCCAAGCTTAACAATCGCCTGTGCCTTTGCTCCCTGCACATGATCATGCATGGATTGAGTCCACAAAGAGTCAACTACGTCATTTTCAGATTGGTAGCTTGAGCTTAGTTTTTGTTTAATCGGTTCAATTGTTGAATAAGGAATAACCACCATGATCGTTCCAGAAGCCGATTCAAACTCAACTTCGAACGTTGTCGTAATAATAACATCTGATGGTGGAACAACCCCGACGAACTGCGGGTTGATTTCTGTTCTAATATATTGAGCATCAATTTTATGAACAGGTGCCCACGCCTCTTCAAGGTCATCAATGGCCATATCCATAACTCTCTTCATGAAAGAAAGCTCAATTGAAGTGAATTCCTTTCCTTCAATTTTTGTAAATGGACGATCTGTTCCGCCAAAGTATGAATCGATAATAGCGTATGCAAGTTTAGATTCGAAAACCAATAGAGCTGGTCCTCTTAATTCATTGAATCGCATAATCGACATGCAACTTGGAATAGGTAGTGTGTTTACAAACTCTCCAAACTTTAAAAGGTCAGTTGAGATCATTGAGATCGTTGAAATCTTTCTAAGTGAGTTTGATAAAGAGACTCTGAAAGATCTAATGAATCTTTCATAAATGATTTCGAGGATAGGCATCCTTCCTCGAATAACTCTGTCTTGATTTGTTAAGTCGTAAGGCTGAATGTTCTCCGAGGAATCGTCCTCGTCGTATTCTTCATCAAAACCCGACTCAACTTCATCTTCGCCGTCTTCGTTAACAGCGCTTAATAGAGCGTCGACTTCGTCTTGACTTAATACTTGAGCCATTTTCCCCTCCTGGGCATCTTTGCGAGAGCATCCTGTTCTCGCCGGTTAACTTTTCAAATCCTTAGTTGATTTGAAATCCTACATAAAACAAGTCTTCAACCTTCCCATCGATAAGAAAAGAATTGATAGCGGACTTGATTTGCTCTTTTAAGTAGAGCTTGCCGTCTCTTTTTAAGATATCTTCCGGCCTTTTAGAGTTCAAAATTCCGATGATAGTATCGCGAATCTGAGGCTTTCTTGCTTCAACTTCCGCAATTTCAGAATCTGAACTTAGCTTCAATACAGCATTTAATCTTACGTATCTTCTAGGTCCATCACCTTGGGCCAAGTTAACAGTAAATGTTTCCAAGTTAACAAGAGACTCTCTAGATATAGTCTCTACAGGTCTATCTTCATTAGCTAGTTCGTCACCTTGAGTAACGTTGGCCTGCTTTAATAGCTCTGCCAAGTCAGGGCGACTCGCTTCTATTTGCATGAATTGGTATTGAAAGAACGCCACAGTGGCAAGGCCCACGGTGTTTATGATTAGCAATAAAGCAACAAGAGGGCTTTTTTGACTGGCTGTCTTTTCGGAAGCATCTTCCTTAGATCCGACTTCCTTGTCTTCGTCTGCCATGAATCCAACTCCTTTAAGTTGATTGGGATGACTTCCTGTCTCCCATGTCAAAATTATAGCCCTCAAAATTTTTGATATCAAGTATATCCTGCCGGTTGGGAAAAATTCTCCACAAAAAAGGCCTTTTCTTAGTCAGCATTTTGACACCACGGCCTTTTTTTCAAACTTTTGACAGGTAAAGTGAACTTTAGAGGAAATAATTGCCTAGTGTATAGATCCACAAAATATGAACTGCGAAAATCCCCACAGCGAATGCATACATTCTGTGAATAATATTATTCGACCCTATATGGATTATTGAATGAACGACTCTTGAAAGAGCAAAGGTGATTGCTAGGACACTTGTTACCATATCCCCTAGTCCCAAGACTATAACCAATAAGGCCACAGCATAGAACAATGTAGGAGCTTCAAATAAGTTTTTATAGTTTCTCGAGGCCTGAAGAAGTCTTTTAGGTTGCTCATGTTCATTCTCATAAGTGCTAAAGCTGCTAATTTTAACTTCTCTGCGCTTTATAGCCCCTACCCTAAGGCGAAACATATAGATAAGTATGAATACTTTCAAAAGCCATATAAGGCCCATTGAGGCGATTAAAATCTCTTCATGCATAACTTACTCTCCACAACTTTAGAAATTGGACAAAAAAAAGGGGGAAGCTGTTAGCCTCCCCCGCATATCTAAACCTTATAAAAAGGTGATTAGAACATGTCTTTCCAAGCTTTTCCTGGACGAAACTTAGGAAGAGTCTTAGCTTTGATTTTGATTTTCTCACCAGTTGCAGGGTTAACACCTGTTCTAGCAGATCTTTTAACTTTAGTGAAAGTACCGAATCCAACTAGAGAAACGTCGTTTCCTTTCTTAACAGATTTCTTGATTGTATCAAGCATGCTGTTTACGAAAGCGTCAGCGTCTTTCTTAGTCATGTGGTTAAGTTCTTTAGATTTCAAGATTGCTTCTACTAGCTCTTTTCTGTTCATACGTGTCTCCAAATGCAGTGTTAATAATACTATAGGAAAATGTTTGCTTATTATTTTTGTAATGGCAAATCTTTTTTTATCAATTTTTTAATTTTTCATGAAAAATTCAGTTTTTTACAAAATGACGAAAATAAGCTCTCTCAGGGCTTGCCAGAGCGCGAGTCTTATAATAGCTGCATTTTTCTTAATTTTTGAATGTCGTATAGGTCTTATAGGAAGTCAGTTAGGACAATTAAAAAGGGCCCACACTAGGCAGGCCCTTCTCTATTAAAGCTTAAAATTGAAATTAAAGTTTAATTTTACCTTTCTCTTTCAACTGCTCAATGATCCCTACAAAGTGATCAGTTGGGTAAGCACCTTTTACAGGAATACCATTGATGATAAACCCTGGAGTACCTTGGATACCAAACTTAGCAGCCTCTTTCTGGTCTTGTTGAATTCTCTCAGCA
>JAGSHJ010000093.1 GCA_023954595.1 Bacteriovoracaceae bacterium
AATTGGATTCCAGACGAAACAAGACTTCAAAGACACATCAACGGGGCAATCGTTTATAATATTGTTAAGTATTACGAGGCAACCGATGATCACGAATTCATGCATTACTATGGAATTGAAATCGTCTTTGAGATTGTGAAGTTTTGGATTTCGGCAGTTAAGTTGTGTTCCCACTCAAAGCGCTACGAACTCTGTCATGTTGTAGGGCCTGACGAGTTTCATACAAGGTATCCAGATCGAAGTGAACCTGGATTAGATAACAATGCTTATACAAACTTTCTGGCATCTTGGTCTATTAAAAAAGCTCTTCAAATATTTGAGGCACAAAGTGAAACAAGACAGGGAGAGCTGCTAGAGGAACTAGGTCTAACGATAGATGATCTGTCCCAATGGGCCAAGGTTGGACAAAATATGCTTATTCCCTTCCACGGGGAAGGTATTATTTCCCAGTTTAGTGGATATGAAACTTTGCAAGAGTTTCCATGGGAGCAGTATCGGCAAAAGTATGGAAACCTGCAAAGACTTGATCGAATTCTTGAGGCCCAAGGCGATGACGTCAATAAATACATGGTAAACAAGCAGGCAGATGTATTGATGCTTTTTTATTTATTTTCTACTGAAGAGCTTACTGAACAATTTGATTATCTAAATTATGTATTCGAACCGGAATGGATCCCCAAAAATATTCATTATTATCTAGGACAAAGTTCCAATGGATCGTCTTTGAGTAGAGTCGCTCATGCATGGGTGTTGGCAAGGCTTGATCGTGAAAAATCATGGAAGTTATTTCAAGAGGCATTATCCTCTGATCTTATGGATACTCAACAAGGTACTACTAGTGAAGGGATTCACCTAGGTGCAATGGCCGGTACTGTAGATATTGTTCAAAGATGCTTTGTAGGAATAGAGATCAGGCGTGATGTTCTCTGGTTTAACCCTCTTTTGCCACGGGAACTTGGCGTTTTGCAGTTTAGGATGAGATATCGGGGACATATGCTCAAAGTGAAGGTTGATCACGAATGCCTTTGGGTGGATGTAGAAAGAAGCTGGATTCCTAACGGGAAAATTGGTTTCAAAGACCAAGTCTATGAATTTAGGCAAGGTGACTCGTTTGAGTTTGGTCTATGTCAAAAAGGAAAACCCCTTCATTGAAATTTCTTCAACACAACTTGTACAAGGCTTGTATGATCTTCAATATGCGCTAAATTACTGACATGAAAAACGATGTTCAAAAGTCCGATCGGGCATTTATTATTGTAAGTGATATTGAAATGAGCTGTGGTGGGGAAGTCGATGACTTTGTTCACACAAGCTATTTAAGTGAGTTCATATCTCAGTACAATGAGGCCCGTTACAGCAATATTGAAGTCGATCTTGTCTTTAATGGGGACACCTTTGATTTTCTAAAAACACAAATAGATAGCCCCACACCACATCTAATTGACGAGGCCATGGCCTTGGAGAAACTGGCAAAAATTGAATCAGCTCATGCTGAGTTCTTCAAAGCACTAGAATCTTTTGTAAAGCATGATGGACCTGCAAGGCGAGTGCACTTTATAGTAGGTAACCACGACCAAGAGATCTTGTTTCCAAAAGTTCAAGATCGTATTGTTGCCCTGTGTGGCAATAGTGGGCAAATCTTTTTTCCTGGTTTTGAAATGCGCGCCGGTGACTTACTCATTGAACATGGGTCTCAAAAAGATCAACTTTTTGAAGTACCTCCACAAAAGCCTTTTTTAAACTTTAATGGAAAGAAAATTTTAAACCTTCCATGGACCAGTGTAACCATTATCAACACACTTATCCCATATCGTAGTGAGTTTCATGCGCTAGATCGAATTAAGCCTAAGATGGAAGTCTTTGAAAGAGTTCCTGAACTAAAAGAGTGGATGCTTGGAAGGCTATGGAACTATTGGACCAATGACTATTTAAAAGACTATGTTAAAAGCTCAGACCCTTTAAAGAAGATAAGCTGGAGCATGATTAAGGAAGCATTTAAGAGAAGTTTGTTCTTTAACCCTGATGTTGAAGTTGGTGAGGCCTTCGCCAAAAAATTAGAACACGAAGAGCACGTCAAGGTTACTGTTGTTGGCCACGTTCATGACCCAAAGATCTTCTGTAACGGAAATCGTAAGGTGATACAGGCCGGCTGCTTTAGAGACGAATTTATGTTGGAAGATAATGGCCAGAACTATGTACCTATAGCTAAAAGCTACACAGAAGTTTTATTTAAAAACAATAAAACCATTTCAAGTAATCTTGTAGAAGTGTCAGGCCCTGAAATTGAGAAGTGGCGTCACCCAAAACCTCTTGAAGAATATAGAAAGATCTTACAAGAGAAGATCAGCGTCGAGAAAGCTCAAAAAGCTGAGGAGCAGTTAGGTGCTAAGGCCCTAGAGACACCATCGGCCTTGGCAAGAGCCACTAAAAAGTATCAAGAGACCTTTAGTAACTAATTTACTCTGCAAGTCTCTGTTCTCTAATTGCTATTATATTGTCTTTTAAAGAATTAATAAGACTCTTATCAACTCCGGCAATTGCTTCAAGTTGTTTTGAAGACTTAAATTCGCCTAAGTTTTCTCTCGCAGCCACTATATCTTTAGCACTGTCTTGATCAAAGCCTAGAAATTCAAAGTCTTGTTGACTCATTCTATTTACATCCGCCATAGTTGTGCAGACTTGCAGTCCTGGGATTTGTTTTTCTTCGCTTTCCATTTCGCCTTTTTTAGTCTGTGCACTTACTTGTCCCTCTGTAATCCTAAAACGTCCTATGTCACCCATAAGTTTAGGCTTCATGAGCTTTCTACCTATTTCAACCATATGAGTGTCGCTTTTATCTCGTTGCTGCTGCTGCTTGAGTCTCTCAACCTCTTTTTGTAACTCGCTAACTTGTTTTTGTAGCTTGTCTACTTGGGCCGGGTCTACTTGTTCCTGTCTTTGTTGTGCGACTGGGCGCTGGTCAAATCTAGAGGGAGTTTGAGCTGTATTGTCTTGCTTTCTTAAACTCTCTCTGAGTATTACATCTTCAATTACATAGACATCAGTCTTGTCCTCTTGTGCCCATAAATGGGTTGGAAACGTTAAAATAAGAAGGATGGCCATAGAAATATATTTCATAATTTAGTCCTCAAATGGGTTAAACTAGTCAGTAATTAAAGCAGGCCTTGTGCCAAAGTGGGAGTCTCTCCCTTTCAGGAGAGACTTTATTAGTTATATATTAAAGTTTATCAACTCTACGCGATCCCCAGATTCTTCATCAATTTCAAGAATCAGGCCGACACCTGGTTTGTAATACTTGCTCTCAATTGCATCTGGTTCTAGGGGAGTGAAGTCTTTTGTTTTAAGGCAATTTCCGGTACAAGTTGCAGCTGGAGTGCTCTCACTAGAAGTAAGGGATAAAACCTTTCCCATGTCTTCGGCCTCTCTAAAAGCAAACTCTTGTCTATAGAAGTCTCCGACCATAGGGTTGGCCTTCATAAGAATTCCTGGCTGTGCTCCATCTCTTCCGGCCTTCCAAGATCCTGACAAGGCCACAAGTTCACCATCCTCAAATTCTTTACTTAATTCACCAAAATACCAAACGTTTCCATCTACATCCTGGCAGTAGTAGTCTCGTGTATCCTCTGTTACTTCGCCATCTTCAGTCTCAAGATCACGTACAACGGCACACTCAACCCCTAAAATTTCTATTTTCTCATTGGTCACCTCCACAGTTATGATCACGTCATCGCCTTCTTTGTAAGTCCAGCTTCTACCTTGCACTAATGGAAAGTATGGATTGGGTGCGACTGCGCCACCTATGTCATCTGGATCAACAAAGTTGTCTGGATCAATCACAGGACTGTAGGGAGCTTCCCCAAGTTTGCTGCATATTTTGACTCTCTTTTCCAGAATCTCATAGCATGTCTTATTTTCTTCTATGGCCTCCACCTTGGCAGAGGCAATACATTGGCTTCTTTCTGTGTATGTTGTCTCATTTTTACAGATACCAATTTCTGTCCACAGATCAGATCTTACCTCGGCCAAACAAGCAACGAGACCTGCCTTGGCCTGCTTGGTGCAAAGCCCTTTCTTTATAGGTTTACTTGGTTTTGAAGGCTTACCAGGATCCTTTGGATCGGCCGGTTTGTACTGGGCAAAGACACTGGAAGTCCCAATCATGGACACCATAATAAACAGTTTTAATAACACATTCATTTTCTACTCCTAGGTTAAAGAAATTCATTGAACCGAACAGTTACAATCGGGGTGCCATGACTTGATGGGCCAGATGGAAAAAGAATTGCACAAATTAACATGAAGAGCGTTATGAAGGAGAGTTGCTATGAAACTATATTCCCCTGCCTTTAAAGATTGTGAAGTTATGCCAGTAAAATACACCTGTGAGGGTGAGAACATTTCCCCACCATTGAGATGGAAGGATCTACCCAAAGGAACTAAAACACTGGCCCTTGTAGTTGAAGATCCAGATGCGCCAGATCCTAAGGCACCAAAAACAACCTGGGATCACTGGGTAGTTTATAACGTTCCAAGTGATATCAATGAACTCAGGGAAGATTACGGTGACCTGCCTGTTGGATCTCATCAAGGGATTAATAGTTGGAAAAAAATAGGCTATGGCGGTCCATGCCCACCAATAGGAAAACACAGATATATTTTTAAAATGTACGCACTTGATGACTATTTAGAAGACCTTGGAAAACCAAGTAAGCTCAGGCTACTTAAGGCAATTGAAGGGCACGTCCTTGCTCAAGCACAGCTGACTGGGCTTTATGAAAAGAAAGCTGCTGCTTAAGCTTTGGAGAGTTAATTGCAATTTATATAGCAACCAGGAGGTTTTTATGGCCGAAGAAAATAGAAAGGCTAAATCCGGAAAATTTAAAGAAGGAGCAAATCGCTTGCGAAACTTCTTTAATAGAGGAAAGAAAAGTAGACGTCCTATAAAAGACCAAGAAGTTTCTCAAAGAGGAAACGTTCAAAATCTTGATGAGGATGAATACTCCACAAGGTAGAGAGGTTTTTGTGGTCGTTGAATTGCAGTAAGTGTTGATTCAAGGATGAATCTTAAAAAACAAGGAGGATGTATGGCAATCAAGGACAGAGGATTCGCATCGATGGATCCAGCAAAACAGAGAGAAATCGCCAGTAAAGGCGGCAAGGCAAGCCCAAAAAACTTTAAAAATCGACCAGAGGCCGAGCTTAAAGAAATCGCAAGAAAGGGTGGACGTGCAAGCCATAGAGGTCGCTCAAATAGCACCCGAGATTAAGAAATTATTCCTAAAATACCGGTCTTGTTCAGAGGCCGGTACCTAAGTATCAGTAATTACACACCTTAAACGATTGTAAATGTTTCACACTGGTTTCATCAAAATGACTTGCTGTGTTAATTTTAATGTCTAAACGAATAAAGGATGTGTTGTATGAAGAAGGTTTCGTCAAAGGTTTTAGCCTCCGTAGGTCTATTTGCATTACTTGCTAGTTCTTGCGAGCCAAATCCGAGAAGACAGTTAAATGTTGATGAAAGAGTAGCTGATGTTATGTGGTTGACTTCAAAAATTGAAGCAAACTACGCACCTTTACAATATAAAGAAGAACTTCACGGCTTCGATTATGAAACAATCAAAGAGCAGTACATTGAACTTGCCAAGAAAGACCAAACTAATGAAGCATTCTATCTTTTAATGCAAAGATTTGTGGCCGAGCTCAAAGATGGACACGTAAGTGCTAGCTTAACTCGTTCAGACCTTGCAGGAAGAAGTAAGCTTGCATTTGTAGGCTTTGTTGGGCACCGCCATGGAGACAACTTCTTAGTAAAAGCATTTGCACCCACTTTTACAGCATCAGGTGACTACCCGATCAAAGCAAATGATGAAATTGTTGAATTCAACGGAATGCCTCTTAAAGAAGCAGTAGATAAGATCGTTAAGCCATATAGAAATGTTGGTAATGAGCAAGCAAACTACACTATTTTGATGCAGTCTCTATTTATTAGAAACTCACTTACCACTCCAATGCCAGAAGATGCCAATGTTACTCTTAAAGTTAAGAGAAACAGCAAAACATTTGAAGTTGAAGTTCCTTGGGTTGTTGACGATTATGCAAAGTTCACAGAGAGACAAAAGCTCGCTGTAGCAAGCATTGCTCAGGCAAAAGGTATCGATTATCAAGCTGAAGAGAAAAAGGCGAAGGCCCTAGTCAAATTAGCTGGTCTACACCCATATGTTACTCAAAGTTTCATTAAAAATGCGCTTTCTAAACTAAAAGGAAAGACAACGCTAGACTCAAATGAACTACTTACAGAGCTTTCTGATTTGGATATTGGTGCGACTTTTGAGTTCCAAAATCCAAACGCTCTTGGAAGTGATTTGAACTTTTACCAAATGCTTGCCAAGTCAATTCAATCTGAAGCTAGTGCTACTGTTGACCCAATTAAGAATCTAAAGAAAGACAGATATGTTCCAACTTCTATCTTTCCAGTTGCAAGTGCAAAGACTTACCCTGCCTATGTTTCGATTGAAACTAAAGACAATGTAAGACAAGCAGTGGGTTATATTCGAATTAACACTTTCTCTCCTGAGGGGGATGAAGGTAATGTGATCAAAGAATTTAAAAAGACGTTGAAGTTTTTCAGAGACTTTGGTGCAACAGGCGTTAATAAAGTTGTTATCGATTTGATCGACAATGGCGGTGGATCTCTTAGCCTAGGTCTAAAGATGGCTGCACTATTGAGTTCTGAGACAATTAAGATTCCAGGTCTTCAGTATATGTTGAATGACTCTTGGATGGACCAATACCAATCTCTATCTTACCAGCATGTTAATGATGCTGCGAGAGTTATGGCCGATAGAGCTTACCAAGATATGCTTGGAATGTTCCAAAACGGTGAGAGACTAAGTAACAACTATTCAGCTCACTCGTTGTTCCCATTTAGCATCACACCAAACCCTGATATGGTGCTATTTGATAAAGCGTATGACTTTGAGATTGCTGTTGTGACTAACGAGATGTGTGCTTCTATGTGTGATATCTTCTCTTCAATCTTGAAAGAGAACAAGATGGCAACTTTCATTGGTGAGCAAACTATGGGAGCTGGTGGAAACGTTGTAAACCATGCTTACGCTCCTAACAGTGGGCTTAAAGTTTCACTTACAGAGTCTCTAATTGTTAGCAGTTCTGGAGAGTACTTGGAGAACAATGGTGTTAAGCCAGATGTTCAAATGGAAGTTAACAAGTACAAAAAGACTAAGTACCAAGAAGTTATCAAAAAAGGTTTCGAGCTCTTAACAGAGTAATTTAAAGACAAAATTGTTTATAAAGAAGGGGAGCTTGATAGCTCCCTTTTTTATTTGCTTAATACGATTTTTTTCTCACCCTTTTGAATCGACTTCGCAATCATTGCAGTGACTCTACCAGTTTTCACAACAGGGCCTTGTACAATGATATCATCACCAGTAGTAAGCTCTAGTCGCTCACTTAAAAGTGTCCACTCTGTACTTAGATGCACGAGCATGTACCTTTTTTCTGGGGTTCTTATGAATAGCCTCATCTCAGGCATTTCTGTTTTGGATGACAGTGTTTTGCTTATTTTTACAATCTGACCAGGTGCAGTGTGGTTTGGTGACAGAATCTGTGCCATGTCTCGATCCACTGCGGCGTACCCCGTAGCTGTTGCTATGAGTCCTGCACCAAGAAGCTGTACACAGTGCTTATTAAGTCTTTCCCACATAAAAATCCTCCTAATTTTTAACAGTTTTATGAGTGCAAGCACAATGCCACGGTGCATAGCAGAAGAGATGAATTTGGGGCCTTTGCTTGACCAAAAGGCTCTGGCCTGTTAATAAAATCAAACTCATAAAGGAGTTTCAATGCACAACGAGTGTTCATTAATAGGAGCGGCGGTTGATATCGGTCAACCGAAAGAAGGTACTGAGCTGGCTCCAAGTTGGTTAAGAATGAAAGGTTTTAGAGATGTTTTTGAAAAAAACTTCTCAAAGGTTCATGACTTGGGTGACTTTAGCGCCATCAAAAAAGAGACCAATCCATCTCTTAAAACTAAATTCAATCAACTATCCCGTTATTCTCAAAACTTGGGTGAAGTTATTTCTCAAGAACTAGAAAAAAACAGATTCGTTTTTACATTAGGTGGAGATCACAGTCTGGCCGTTGGTACATTGGCCGGAACTCTAGGTCATGATCCAAATGTAAAAATCATTTGGGTTGATGCCCACGCAGATATAAATACACCTGAGACAAGTCCATCACATAACACTCACGGCATGCCAGTGGCATTGGCAATGGGACTGGTAAAGCATGAAGATGCCAAAGGGCAGTTTGATTGGATGCCAAGGCTTAGGCCAGAGAACATCGCCTACATCGGTCTAAGAGATGTAGATCCGGGTGAGCAAAAATTTATAGATGATCTTGGAATTTTGGCATTCACTGCTGAAGAAACTAAGAAGCTAGGAATTGAAAAAGTTCTAGAAACAATTCTGAAAAACTTGGATCCAGAGGGTGAGAGCAATTTCCATATAAGCTTTGATGTTGATGGAATTGATCCTCAGTTTTTTCCAAGCACAGGAACTCCTGTAGCTGGAGGAATCAGCTTGGAAGAAGGCAAAACAATCATAGAGAGCTTTGTGTCTACTGGAAGGCTCCTGGCGTTAGATATGGTTGAAGTGAATCCTCTTCTTGGAAACGCTCAAGCATTACAAAAAACACTTGAGTCCAGCATTTCACTGGTGGAGCCATTAAGAGCAAACACTTCACCTGAATTATGGACACCTTCTCACTCTACAACTGTAGATGAGACTCAATTAAAATCTTAAAATTCTGAATCGACCTCGGTATCAAAATTTCCGGGGTCGCTTTCAAAACCACTTTCATCTATAAACTCTTGTTCATCCTGCTCCTGTAGGTCTTGCTGAAGCTGCTGTCTTTCAGGATCAACTTGAGAGTCCTCCAGATACTGTTCGTCCACCTCAAAGCTTTCATCCCCAAATTCATTACTGTTAAAATCTTGCTGTTGCTCTGGTGCCTGTTCTTCATTTAGAAATTGCTCTTCACGCTCCAATGCTTGGGAATCCCCAAATGAGGCATCTGGAGAGAATTCATCTTGCGTTTGTGCATGAATGGCATGGCCCGAGA
The DNA here is from genome assembly GCA_023954595.1 of Bacteriovoracaceae bacterium. Classification (GTDB taxonomy): domain Bacteria; phylum Bdellovibrionota; class Bacteriovoracia; order Bacteriovoracales; family Bacteriovoracaceae; genus UBA845. The sequence continues at coordinate 9,145 of JAGSHJ010000093.1, forward strand.
GTAAAAGTAATATAATAAGTTTCATGTAACACTCCTTTGTTTATGAAACTGTGAAAGGTGCAACTTGGATGCCTGTTGAAGTTAGAAATTGCTTATATCTAAGCTAGGTCTTTTTAATATTAAGTAAATGGGTGCTAAAAGTCTGGGAGAGTTATAAATATGGAGGTCCATTTGAATATTTACGAGGAACTTAAACGAGATCATCAAGAAATTAAATTAATGCTTAATGAACTTGTGGCCTTAGAAAAAGAGGACGACTACCGCTTCATTTTGATTTCTC
>JAGSHJ010000186.1 GCA_023954595.1 Bacteriovoracaceae bacterium
ATCGCCGTCGCGTGCTTTTTTACATATTTAGCACATAGTCTTCACGCGGACACATTTGTGGCCAAAGAGCTAATCATTGTCTCTGTGTTGTCTGTTTTTATTTTCTTTCAAGAGTTTTACAGACTTACCCCTATCAGAAGAGCACTTGCTCGTATTGAAACGATCCAAGAGCGTCTTCCCCATGAGCGCAAGCTTGATTTAATTTATCAAAAAGACGAATTTGAACTTATTGAAGAAATGCTATCTATGACTGAGCAGCATCTTAAAGATCAAAAAGAGACTTTTGAAAACCAGTCAATCCAATCCGATACTGTTTTGAAGTTCATTCCAAATGCTTTGATAATCATTGATAAATATAAAAACTGCAAACTCTACAACCAGCAATTCGCTCTTACATTTATTAAGAATAAAAATATTCAAATGGTTGAGTCTGAAAAGCTATGGAAAGTTTTTAATCAAGAAGAGTTATTGGCGGCATTTGACAAGGCCCTCACTGGCGAGCGTATCAATTTAAATGCTAAGCACTTTCCAGATACCAATGAATTTTTTGATATTAAGATCACCCCTGTAAAGAATATCCAAAATGAGATCACAGGTGCATTGGGTATATTTCACAACGTGACTGTGTCAAAGCTCAATGAAAAGATGCGCGTGGACTTTGTGGCCAACGTCTCTCATGAAGTAAGAACTCCTCTAACTTCAATTAAGGGCTATACTCAGCTACTTCAAGCACATAAAGATAAAATCCCTGCGCAGTTCAGCCCTGTTCTAGAGAAAATAAATGCCAATACAGAGCGTTTGAAGGATCTTTTCGACAATCTTCTCAAGCTTTCGGTAATTGAATCAAAGTATGAAATCGATAAAGAAGACTTTGATTTGAGCGGCCTTATTGAAAAGGTTAAAACGGAGCTTAAAGGCAAGTATTTAAACAAGAATTTCCAGGTGAATGTATCTAGTGGGCACAGGCTTTGCGGTGATAAAAAAATGCTCGAGCAAGTTTTCATAAACCTAATCGACAACGCCATAAAATACAGCAATAAAGAAAGTGCCGTAATTGATATAGACTCAAATGAAACGGACACATCTTTTGAGGTTACTGTTAAAGACAATGGGCCAGGTCTTGAGGCCAGTGAACACAATCGTATTTTTGAACGTTTCTACCGTGTCCAGGGACGCTCAGAGAAGCTCATAGAAGGCACAGGTCTTGGGCTATCAATTGTTAAGCACATCATTCAAAAGCATCAAGGATCAATAAAAGCGAGCTCTGAAGAAGGTATTGGCTCGACTTTTACTATCTCCCTGCCTAAACTAGACCAATGTTAAAAGTTCTTAGATTAATTTATTTTCCGCTAGCGGTTTTATTTACTGCAGCTTTTGTCCTTCCTGTTTTCTTTATTAGGCCATTTAATCCTAAAAACACATCTTTGTTCTTTAGAGTTTTTGCAATCGTAACTCTAAAACCTATGGGGTTTTCATACACAGAGTATGATCGTCATAATATGGCCAACAACAGGCCTTCAATATTAGCAGGTAATCACCAACATAACTTTGATACAATTGTTGCAGCCAAAGCATTTTTTGAACATGTTGTCTTCTTAGGTAAAAAAGAGATTCTTTATGTCCCATTCATGGGTCTTTGTTTCTACTTTGGTGGGAATGTATTCATTGATCGTAAGAACAAGAAAAGGGCACTTAAAAGTCTAAATAACGTTAAGAAAAAACTGACTGAGTACAAGCTTTCAGTAGTTATATTTCCAGAGGGTACGCGTAACCCTGAAAGAGGTCTTTTGCCTTTTAAAAAGGGTGCCTTTCATACAGCGATTCAAACACAAATGCCTATTGTCCCTTTTGCCGTTTCACATTATGTTCAGGAAATGGATTTAAACAAGTGGAGATCCGCACATATCAAAGTTCGTTATTTGGAACCTATTCCAACTGAAGGGCTAACACTTGCTAGCATGTCGGATGTAATGGAGAAAACAAGAAATTCAATTCTAAAAGCTCTAGAAGACTTTGATCAAAATATGTAATCAAGGTTCACGCTTACAACTTGTTTTTCATAGTTGTCGCTTGTTCTGTCACCCGTTTGCTCTGACAATGCAACGTCAAGGTATATAAACAAGTTCCTTCCAATTGGACGGTTGATATTAATACCGTAAGTATTAAGTGTCGTCTGTCCCCTATCAGCATCATTTACATAATCTGCCATATAGGTGGACGCATAGAGGTTAGGATTAAATAGCCCATAGAAATCAGGCATTAGAGCATCAACTCTAAGTGTAATGCCGTTATTATCTTCACTTGTCTCTTCAGTGTATTTGAACTGCTCATACGAACTATAGAGATAGAAGATTGAGTTGAATGCTAGGATTGCCTGTTCATACACAAGGCCTATAGAGCTGCGCTCATCAGATACTTCCTCAGCGTTAGTCTGTGAATACTTCACACGAAAGGTAGATGGGTTATTTGCCCAAATATTTAATTGCTCACTTAATGTTAGTGAAAGAGTTGTATCAGTCTTTTCAAGTTTATCATTTTGATCAGCATCATTTGCATTGTAAGTGTAATCCAAATCCAAATATGTAGTTGCCGGGGCCTCTTTGAAAAAGTGTTCAAAAGTTGTCTGCAAAGAAGTTGTGAAGAAGTAATTGTCGTTTTGTGTGATAACCGGTTCATCCGAGAGATATTTTGTATATCCAAAATTGAATTGAGGTGTCAGGCTAAATGCGGAGTTAGGATAAAAAGTATATCTTCCAAAGGCCCCAACATTTGCTAAGGCCGAAGAATATTCCTTCTCTTCTAGGGATTGCTTTGAGTCCCTATCTACAGCATTTACATTGTCATCGTAAGAGTATTTTAGACTTGTTTTTAAAAAGTATGGTGGCCTAGCGGTTGGTCTTCCATTTCTAAGCTTGAATAGAATTAGATCATAACGACGTTGAATCTTTTCTATCTTGCTCTTTATTTCTTTGGCCAATGCACTGTCTTCATCCCACTTTAGGGCCTTTCTATAAAGAGGAAGAACATACTCCTCAACGGCAGCGGCTCCCATACCTTTCTTTTTAATTTGATCCATATAGATTTGTGCCAATTGCATCCTGGCCGCCTGTACAACTTCTTTTTTCTCATCAAGAGGTAGCTTCTCTATGGCATTATAGAAACTTGCAGCGGTCTTTAGATCACCTAATTCTTGGGATATAAAGCCAATATAGTACATGGACACAGCCATCTTATATCGGGCCTGAACTGACTTTTTGAAAGCAAGCCTTGCCTTTTTAAGCTTTAGAGATGCGTAGAGAGCTTGTCCGTATTCATAGAACAGGTCACTCGCTTTATGGTTTTCTTTTATAGCAATACGAAGTTTATCTATCCCCTGTTCAAATTCATTGAGGCGAAGGTGGCAAAGGCCTTGCCAATAACTAATGAACCCACGCAGGTCACTTTTAGACTTTTTATGATTTTCAAAATTTTGTGAGACTTTATCTAGATATTTAAGTGCTTTTTCATACTCACCTTGTTCATAGGTTAGATAGATTTTTTCCAAAACCTTCTGCGTATTATTTGTGCTTGAGAAAGCATTTGTGGAAAAAGCTAAAAGTATAATAAAAACAAAGTTCTTCACGGTCTCCCTTGGGATAAGTCTTTGATTCATTATACGAGTTTTTTGGATGTTTTTGGCTTGGGAAACTAATTCCCAAGCACTTATGGTTTTGTAACTCTAAATCTTGTAGGTGTCGCAGGAAGCCTAGGTCTTGTGACTGGAAGATTGTCTCTTTGAATTGTTTGCCCGTCCATTATAGGTGGTCTTTTAAGCTCACCCACAGCTGGAACCCCAGCAGGACTAGGGCCTGTGCTATCTTTTAGAACCGGCAGTTCTTCAAGAACAGGAGCTTGATCAAGTGGTTTGATTTCTAAAATGACTTCTTTTGCCCTACCATTTGCATCAAGCTTTAGAAGTTTTCCATCATCGTTTAATTCAAAGCCTTTAGGTGCAACAATTTCACCTTTGGCGTCAACGTCAAACGATGGAGAAACCCATTCCTTAGTATTAGGGTCAAATTTAGAGTCTACACCAAGTGGAATGATAGTTCCTGAGTCAATATGAACTAATGACCCATCAACAGGCTTTACGTCATTACCTCTTGCATAGCCTTTGGTCTCAGAAATATCGGTTTGCGTGTCACTCTTTGGTGCGGCAGCACCTACTGTTTTTGAAAATGCTTCTTTAACACCCTCATCCTCTGAGGCAACAGTTCTACCTGTAAGCCCTGGAGGTACGATGGATCTCTTTTTCTCAGACTTTGATTTATCTGAAGTATTGGCCGCGAAGTTCTTATTCTTTTCTAAGGCCCTAAATTGGCTTGAACTCATTTTTGCAGGAACCGTAGGTCTTACCATATCAGGACGAGTTACTGAAAACTGTCCAGGTCTGATTCTGTGTCCTCTATTTACTACTGATTCTAAGTCTCTAACTTTTTCACCTGGGTTGATTTTATTAAAGACAACTGAGCCTTCAAATAAAACAGCGGTAGTGGTGCCAGTCTTAGGGTTGGCACTAAATATAAAGTCAGTACCTCTAATTCCCATAACCGCAGATTTACTTTTTACAAAGAGTTTAGATTTTTCATCATTCATTTGTAAGTAATCTTTTGTTACTTGAGAGCGTATTTTACCTGATAACACGTTGATTACCCCGGCCTCTTTTTTGGAGAACTTTTCAATTTTCATCTGTGAGGAAGGACCAACGTTCATTGTCGACTTATCTATGAAGCTGAGTCTTACAAAGCTTCCCTTTTGTGTCTTTACAGTAAAACCCTCTTGGATCCATTCACCTTTTTTAATTACCTGCTCTTGCTGTCCATCTATAACAGCATGTGCCTTTCCCCTAACCATTTTAACAATGGCCACGTTCTTGCCCTCAGCAAAAGAGTATTGGTTAAAAACAAGAGTAAATGTAAGCATCAAGAATAGTTTCATCATAAACCCTATCGGATATATTCTTTCTTTTATGAATACTTCTTTATTATCAGGCCAACTAACTTAAAGACACCTTAAGTCCATATTTTCAACAACTTAGAATTATTGAAAAAAGATAGAAATTCAAAAGTGCCTTTTTTCAGTGTCATTTTAAGTTTGCAAAATAGTTAGAACAGAACTCTTTAGTAACTGAAGACGGGTTTACCCCTAATAAGGCCTCATAACCTGCTGAGCCTTTGGCCGTTACGGAGTTTGGAAACACCCTTCGTAGAAAGCACATAGATACTTTTTCTGCGACCCACTCAGATGGCTTTTGAAGAGCATAAAATGAAGGTAGTCCTTTTTTAACAAGAAATCCCTTACCGGCCTTTCTATAAAGCGCTACCCACTCATCAGGAGTGTGTGCTTTATAACGAGTGTTATTCATAAGTTCGGAAATCTTTTTTCGATCAAGTCTATTATTTTTTAGATATTTACTACCAGTGTTTTGGAGATTAAAGGTCCAACCATCATTTTTTGCCATTTCACGAACAGGCAAGTCCATAGCATGCACCAGCTCATGAGCGAGACTATGATATAGAAGCGGAAGCAAGTACCCTTTAAGAACATCTTCAACAGAGCTTTTAGAATAATACTTGGAATGAACTTCATTAAAGTGTTTAAGAAGAGCTTCTTGGTAGATATCAATAGTCAGAGATGCGGGGTTAAAGGCAAAGTACACTTTTTTACCGTACTGAACTTTCGCCTTGGATAATCGAATAAATCGAAGCTTCCCTTTTTCAATTCCGGCATATTTAAGAGTATTATGGATCACATTCAATAGAAGCAGATCATGTTTAAGTTCACGATCTGGTATCAAATTAATGTTCATCTCATCTAGACTTTTTAAAAGATCTGAAGCTTCTACACCCCTAACATCAAACTTGTTCGTAATCGTTTTGGCCGTTACTTTGTCTATTTCAAATTTATGATTGCCCCAATCTTTATCAATAAGATTAGGAGTACCATCGTTATCCCAATCATCATCTTCTGCACTTAGCACCAGTTGGGCCCCAGAGGTGGATAAAGTAAAATCACGGATACCATCCCCGTCAAAGTCGGACAAAAGTATTTTGGGATCCAAACTAACCTGCTCCATGAGTGTGCTTAGTTCAATCCATTCTTTTGGATGTGCAATTTCCTGAGATTTAAG
>JAGSHJ010000156.1 GCA_023954595.1 Bacteriovoracaceae bacterium
CTACACCTGGAAGCACACCACCCCCTGAACCAATGCCATCTCTGTTTGGGTTATAATTGAAAAGAACCAGCGGCCTTTGATTTAATTTAGTTCCAGTTTGTTTTTTATATTCAAGGAACAATTTTGGCATAAAATTAAAAAGCTGTTCTTTAAGCCAGCCAGGCATGCCAGGGTCAACCACACTAAGAAGCTCTTTTGTTTCAATCGGTTCTATATTTCCAAAATATACATATGTTCCGCCGTTTGATTTATCGGTCCATTGATAGGTTTCAAATCTTTTATTACCAAGAATTATTATATTTTCTTGAGGACTTAAGAATGAGAAATCAACTTTAGGATATCGAATTTCTCCTTTTAACTCATAGTAAACATTGAAGTGACCTGTGAACATTGCCTCTGAGCTATCGGTGAATGGCAATGAAAACTCATAATCTTTTACCAGGGAGTCGTAATGCGACTTAACTTCAAACTGAACCTCGGTAAAAGCTTTGGAGTCTGTAGAGGAGATGCGCTCTCCTGAATCCCCAAGTTGGACATGGACTCCAGGAGTTAGCGATTTCCATGTCTTATGTCGAAAATGGTTGGTGTTTCGTAAAAAAATAGCCTCACTGACAGGTGTTTCAAACTTGTAGTGAGCAATCCACTTACTTGTTTCGGCCCGCTCAATTTGAACAGAGACCTGAGCATGTGCTGCCAAAGTCCAACTAAATAGAGATAATGTGAGTATAAAAAAGATCTTCATGAATGCCTCGATTTTAGTATCAATATCAAGTTCTAATAGTTTATGGGACAGTCAGTGAAAAATATTTATAGTAAGATAACTAAATTTCAGTAGGTTATTCCAGGACATCAAGAACTGCAGTTCGATAATCGTCCCTTTGGGTGCACCAGATTTAGAAAAACCTAAAAAGCCTTGTTTTTACAAGGCTTTTTTTTTACCCTTTAATTCATGAAGCTCTTTATCATGGGACCAAGTGGTGCCGGAACTACTACTCTTGGGAAGAAACTTGGATCTCACCTCAGTGTTGAGCAAGTTGATTCGGATCAGTTGTTTTGGGAGGAGACGGACCCGCCATTTACCGACCCAAGAGAGGTCGGAGAACTCCACTCTTTGTTTAAGCGTGCTATAGAAAACGAAGTTATCATTTCTGGAGATGTCCTCAACTGGGGAATGAATCAAAACTTTCTAATACAATCCTTCACACACCTCATTTATCTTTATGTTCCATGGGAAATACGTGAAAGAAGAATTCACACCCGCGATAAGGCTAGGTTTGGTTCCAGAATATTGGAAGGAGGGGATATGCATACAAAGCATGAAGCTTTTCTTTCCTGGGCTAGGGGCTATGAAACCGACTTGCATTCAGGAAGAAACTTAACTTCACAAAAGCACTTTTATTCTCAGTTCAAAAAGCAGGGAAGGCCTTGCTTGGAATTTAAGGAAGAGTTCGATATGGATTTCCTAGTTCAGATGTCCACAGACTTTCTAAGGTAAGACACCTATTATTGGATAGCTTCAAACACTGTAGTTCGATACTCGTCCGCTTGGGGGCACCAAAATTTAGAATCTTAAAAGCCCAGTCTAACCCACTGGGCTTTTTTTATTTTAGCCAGCTCCTTAAAAGGTTTTTTCAAGCCATATTCAATAGTTACTTCATCCAAAGAATTAACGCTAGTGTTCAGAGTCTGGTTCGAGAGTACTAGTTTTAGGAATTCTAGCTTTTCTTCGTCAGAACGGGATTTCCACAATGATTCGTATTCTTAGTTAGTTCGAAAATACGGTCACTTGTTTCGTAAAACTTGGTTGTAATTAAGACTTGTCCTTCCTCTAGAAGGTTTTCGTACTGCCTTTTTTTCTTTCTAATGCTTTCAACTTGGCGCTGATAAGTTCTTTTATCAACGACAAAAACTCGTCACGCGCCTGTACCGCCTCTTGCAGGCTCATCAGCAGACGCTTTTTTTCTTCTTCGTCTTTCTTTGGGTTATGTCGCTCATCACTACCAGGATTTCGGGAAAAGGGCCTTCCGACAACGGCTACATGGAGATAGTTGCCCACAAATCTTCTCCATTCGGAAATTTAATGAAAATCGACATTGGTAAACTTTTCGCCTATCGCTTCGCTATTTCTAAGGCATTGCAAAAAGCGTTGTTTTTGCTCTTCTTCCATCCAATCCGCAAGATTGGAGACCTGAAGCTTTTCCAGATCCATTCTCAAGGACTGAATGGATCAAGGTTTAGAAATGGTTTTAAAGCGAACCTTTTTCTCACACCATAACGTCCTACGGCCGGAATACAAGTCATCTTATCAATGGCTTGCCCTTTGTTATCAGGATCCATTTGGACGAAATTTTCCCTACCCACATGCCCGTCAGGAAAGCATAACGATGGATGATCAAATGGAGCCTTTTTCAAGCGCACCCGCTCATCTGTCAGCGACAAAAGGAAGGCAACCAGGTCATCCATTTGTTCATTTGTTAATCCTAAAGGCGCTATCACCGCATTATCCCGGAAGTCCCCCCCACGATTATAAAACTCAACGACCTGTCTAAGTGTGGACTTGCCGCCATTGTGAAAATATGGTCCTGTAAGCTCTACATTTCTTAAGCTCGGTGTTTTGAAAGCGCCGTCAACGCCCATGACCGCGATATCCTCAGGTTTTGGGTTTGCCTCTGGATCAAAATCATTACCTAAGAGATGGCCTAATTTGCTTTGAACCATACGAGTTTCTGACATCGGCATACCAAAAGGATCTAGGCCGCCTACACCTGCATCTTCTGAAGTAGGTCGTACGCCAATATTGAAGAAGCCATTATCAAGTGTTATTCCCGGACCAACTGGAATTGTTAGAAGACGTTGTGCCGTTACGTTAGAAAAGGAGGAAGCGGTAAATTCGGGTCCACCGTGGCAACGGATACATGCGCCAGGTCCCTTGAACACTTCCATCCCTCTTTTTTGTCGCTCAGTTAAGGCATTAACATCACCTTCGGCAAAGCGATCAAAAGGCGTTTCATCAGATACCAAGGTTGACATATACAACTGTAAAGATAGTCCATAGAAAAGAGCAAAGTTGGCTTCAATTATCGGTATCCCCTCATTCATCTGAGTTTTAAGATTTGATGGTTTTATCAAATCCATGGAGGCCGCCCTAGCTCCACTATATACATGTTCTCTTGAATCCCAGTATTCCGATCTGAAAGCTTTTTTTATTAACTCTGCATACTGAGGACGTTTATCAGCGTATTCACCTAGTACACTGTCACGAATCGAAATCTTTTGATTATTTAGTAAACCACTATAGAGCATTTTTTTACCAACATGATGAAAAATCCGATCAGCGCAGCTCATCTCAAATGAACTTAAAGGTGGGCCCGAAGCTTGAGACGCCAAGGATGAACTTGGCAACTTAACCAGCTCTTTTTTCAGTACGCTGTTATTTGATTTCCAAACATAGGAGCCTTCATTGCGCAATCCGAATGGGTCGATGCCATTAAAGACATTGTTGCCGCGACCATCCCAGAACTGACGGAAGTAGAAGACTGCATTAATTACACTTGGAGTGTGGCGGGATTCAACTCTTCTGGTATTGACAGGGTGTTTATCCCGATCAAAGCCATGAAAGACTTTATCTGCTACAATTTCACACTCATCAGCGCCATCTTGTTGCTGCGATTCAATGGAAACAAATTTAGCGTTGAATACACCTTGCGAAGAAACAACTTCATTATTTTCTAGTGCTGAAGGAAAGTCGTGCGCCTTTAAATTATAGTTCGGCCCACCGAATTGAAATAATTCATCATTGCCCAATAGGCCCGGGTTAAGTTGATTTTGCACCCGATTATCAATACCAGCATGGAAGTGACAAGTTGCACAGGCAGTTTTGTTATCACTGCCAACGCGGGTATCCCAAAACAAGGCCTTACCTAATTGAATTGCCGCTTTTTTGTCTCTTACAAATTCACCCAACATTTCATCTGATGGTCCCGGTATTGGAATTGGTTTGAGTGAGCCCAAGAGTTTAATTGGTAGATCGGTGACCCTAAATTTCACCTCTGGTACCTGCGCCACTAGGATTGGTAGGACAAGCGTTAACGCGGCTGCCAATATGAACTTTAATTTTGAAGACATTAGTAGCTCCAGTTAAAGAAAAATTACCAGCAGAACCGGAATCTTTCAGGGGTTGTTGATCAGTGTACCTGATCTTTAAGATACTTTTTTAATATCAAGGTCCCTTTTATGCAATTGACTAAAAGTTAACTTTTTCAATTCTATTTAAATTTCTTGTTTCATTTCACCATCGGTTTGGATGTTTTAATTTTGCTGTTTCGTAAACAATCTTTCTTCTTTTTAAAATCTCTTTATATTTTCCTTAATGGCGATCCGCAGGGGTGAACAAACCAATTGTTTAAGGTTGTTTTCGAGCGACTAGATGACCTACAGGAAAAGCTTCCATCGCACGACAAAGACAGATGCAAAATAGGTCTTAGAAGCAAAAGTTAAGAACAGCAGTTCGATACTCGTCCGCTTGGGGGCACTAGATTTAGAAACACCTAAAAGGCCTTGTTTTTACAGCGCCTTTTTCACTTAAATTTCAACTTTTGGAATAGTCAAAATATAATGGCAGAGTTATTTATTGAAGACGACTTATCTATCTGAAATGTCGTTATTAATTCTTTATATCCTTTTAATTAGATATAATAGTGGAATGAAAAAAATAATCGCAGCACTCTTCTTATGTATTTCTGTTCAGTCCTCTGCATTAGAGGATAGAGAGATTATTCATACGAATCAATTCATCAGAGAAGCAAAAATTTTATTATCAAGTGATAAGGCCGGAGATATTCACATGGCAAGCTCACTGATGAGTGTCTATTTAATGGAACATCCTGAAGACAAAGAGGCTATTGAACTTAATCTCGAAATTGAAAAAAAAATGAAAACTATTCATTAATAAAGCTCACATACGGCAGTTCGATAACCGGAGATGTCGGGGCACCAAAATTTAGTATCTTTAAAAACTCAGTAAAACCCATTGGGCTTTTTTTGTTTCTCTTCACTACTTAGTCAGTTCGACACCAAACCATTCTTAGCCATCCCTAAGGGACATTTAGAATCTAAACTTCTTGGCAAGGTAGTTCTTTTTCTAAAGTTATGTCTTAAGTTGTTGAATTTAAATGTAATGCAGAAGGTTTTGTAAAATAAACTGTACATAGGTTGATGTGTAGTTTATTTTACATTTTGTCAGGTTTATTTCTTTAGGAGAAAGAATGGGAAAGACAAAAATGAAGCTCAAAATTAAAAATACGGTCCACGTTTTAAGAGCTGAAAAAAGAATTAGCCAAGAGCAATTGGCGAACGCGATCGAAGTTACCAGGGCCACGATCAATTCAATTGAGAAGGGAAACTACAATCCTTCTTTAGAGTTGGCCTTTAGAATCTCTGAGTTTTTTGAAAAAGATATAACGGAAATATTTAGTGTGGAGGGACGCTATGAATAAGCTGGATAAGATTATTTTAAAGTACATTGTTTTTGCTTTGCCTTTTGTCATTGGACTTCTTGCATGGGGAGGTTCAGGTGACCCATCAGAGTTGAGTCGCTCTTCAGGAACCATAAGAATTATTTGGGACTTTCTAGGATGGAACTTCATGATTTGGATCTTGGCCTCGCTTTTCTTAACATCAAAAATGGTTGTTTCGAAAAGGTTTAGAGGACTTGTTCTTGGAAAGGCTACTAAAATTAAAGAGAGAGACGAAATGGAGAGTCTTATTGCCGGGAATGCAGCTAAGTTTTCATTTTTATCAACGCTCGCGATTTTATTTCTGTTCTTATTCATGTCATTGTTTACGATTACTTTGGGAAAATATCCTCAAGGAGTGACTGTTCCTGAAGAAAAGAATGGTTACATAACGATTGGCATGGACTTTTATCCATTTGCTAAGAAAAAGGCACAACCAGAGATCCAAGGTGATGGGCTAGAAATATTTAAATATACTGGTATCCCATTATCAAATTCGATAATGTTTTTAATAATTATCCTATGGCAGGTGGGAAGCTATCACGTCGCCGTTAGACGAGAAGAGGCTTTATTGGACTAAGAGCTTCAACCCCTTAGAGGAATTCGGTTCGTTTTTTGTCCGCTTTGGGAATAAATTTAGAATCTTAAAAGCCCAGTTTAACCCACTGGGCTCTTTTATTTCCTTTAATTAAATTTCTCTAATTTTACGAACACCTAAGAATCTCTTCTGAAATCGAGTCTCAAAACCTCTCTAGGTAGTTTTGAAATATTGGATGAGATGGAGTGGAGGCACCGAGGATCAAGTATAATGATATCGCCGGCGTTTCCTGTAAGTTCAACAACCTTGCTTTGAATATCACTAACGTTAGTACCTTGCTTCATAAAGGAATTAATACGTTGCTCAGGTGGCCCATCTGATCCAAGTTCTTTAAACCACGAATCTTTATTGCTTAATAGTTTCATTAGTTCTGAGGGAGCAAGAAGCTTAGCAACCTCAGGGCGCTTGATTAGAGGTGATGGATTCGTGTCGAAGGCCTTGATTAAAGATGGGTTTGGAGCACCTTCTTTGTCAACAAGGTACTGAGCTCGCCTGTGAGAACCGCTAACTACTAAAGTAGGTCCCATATCTACTGTTACAGTATCAAGAAAGACAAAAGCAAAAAAACTAAAAGCTTCATGTTCTCCCTGGATCGTTGGCTCGTCAGCATGCCAAGAAGAATTGGGAACATTCCAAGTTGTCTCAGTTCCAGGAAAGCTGAGTAAGGAGTACCACATTGGTAATGGGTTCCAACTGTTTTTACCAAATACGTTATTAATAGTTTTAATCGTTGCTGATTCGATATCATCTAGTGTCCCTGAATCCTTTAGCTTTCGCATAATTGGATTCATTCCTCCAAGACGTTTTGAAGAAGTGCCATTTGCACGCCAAGTTGAGGGAGTGCTTTTAACGATTCCAAATCTACTTTCAATTTCACTCCAAAGTTGTATTTGAACCCGATCAATGACTTCCTTTCCAATGGCTGAGGGAAGGCTAAG
>JAGSHJ010000436.1 GCA_023954595.1 Bacteriovoracaceae bacterium
CTTTGGACATCTTGTAAGAAACTTCCTGAAGAGCCACAGGCCTATGCACTTGGACATGTGGGATAATCAAAGAAACCTTCTTCTAAGTGGAAGAAGGCCATTTTATTTCTTCTTCTCCGACATTGAAATCACTAACGGCAGTGGAAGCAAAGTAGGGGATGTTAAAACCCGTTTTGGAATTCTAAAGAGAAAGTACGATCTATGTGATTCCTATGGAAAAGTATTTGCCACAATTGAATCCTATAGGTGGAAGCTCTGGTCATTTGATATCTTAGACAAGCTTGGAAATGATGTCGGAAGAATTGGTAAAAAGTGGGGAGGCTTCTTGAAAGAAGTCTTTACTGATAGTGACCGCTTTGGACTAGACCTGTCTAAGTCAGACTGGTCTAGTGATCAAAAGGCTATCATATTCTTTGCCGCTTTAAGTATCGATCTCGACTTCTTTGAAGAAAACTCTTCCTCAGTATTTAGTCTTTTCGATTAAAAGGTGATCTTGTAGTTTGCGGAAGCACCGTCCTTGTCGAACATGAAGCTGAAAAAACTATTTGGATCAAACTCACTTAATGAGTCATAAATTGTTGAGCTTATTAGCTGTCCAAGGGAATATCCAACCAAGGTATCAACAGGATAATGCCATTTACTTTCCACTCTCGCCCACAACGTTCCTGCTGCAAGAGTTGTATTAACTCCATTCCAAACAAGCTCAGTAGTGGGTGAAAAGCCCAGGAGTTCCAAGTTTTTAGAGGTCACAGTTCTTGCCGCACTCGCCGCAGATGAATGTCCTGAGGGGAAACTCAATCGATCTGCGGAGTTTGGACGTTCTCTATTGGCCGCTACCTTTGCATAGTAGGTCACATCCCTTGTTTGCTTAAAGGCAAGATAGGCTGCAAGACCTGATCCTGCTTTGGCGAACGAGTAATATAAAGGGCTATCAGACTTTGCCATGTAGGGGATTAGAAGTACTGAGCTGTACATCTGAGCTTCAAGAATTGTATTAAGTTCATCGCTTTTTTCCATGGCATTTTCTCTCGTACCATAGATTGGCTTGTGCTCATATGCCCACTCGGAAATCTTATCATCAGACTTGCTTAGGTGTATTAAGCTTGCAAGTCCAAGAGGCGCCCAAAAATGAGCACTTTTAATATTTTTTATGAGCTTCTCTTTGAGTGTTAATTTGCTTGCAGGGTTTCTATTCGCCTTTTTTATTGCACAAGAAGCAATAAAAGGTATGAGAAACAAATAAAGGAGCCGCATTTTTTGAATCATTCAAGGAGTCTATCAAGTCCTTGAATACCCCATAAGTAGGGAAAATACGGCCGTTAGCTTACCGACAAAAATTGTTAATAAAAATAATTAAACTGAAGCTCTGCTGTAGAGGTTTCAAGGTCTGCGTTGTCAGCTTGTTGATCTTGAGTGTAGAGCTTCCATTCGATATCCCATTTCTCACTTAAAGAATAAAGCCCAATTAGGCCAAGTCGTGTGAAATTGCCGCTCACTTCTGAAGCACTTAATCCAAAGAAACCTTCTAAGAGGTCGGAGGAGGTTGTGTATTTACCACTGCTAAAATCTAGTCCAAGGGCAAGGTTTGAAGTTGTCTGGTAGAGCAACTCAAGTCCATAGAAGTTTCTTTTGTCTTCAGTGAATCCAATATCAAACGATGTATGTCTATAGTAAGGCCTTAGGGACATCTCCTTATTTACTCTGTACCAATAATCAAGACTTGCGTAGTTATATAAAAAGAGAGTGAATGCTGTTAAACCTACTGTATGTTTTTCATCACTGTATGCTGAATATTTAATGCCTAAAGGAAAAACCCAACTTACATCTTCACCAATTCCATTTTCAAAGTATAGAAGAAAGGAGCCATAGCTATCGTAGTCATCTTCTTCTATAGACTCATCCGCATCTGTAATTTTCTCAGAAATTGTACTAATGCCAAAGCTTGTTTGGGCAACATCATCTGGTAGGCTATAAGGCCTTTCTATTTTGGTTCTGGAATAATCTCCTTTAGGCGTAGTTGAACAGCTTATAAAGATTAAAGAAACAAGTACACTTAGCAACTTCATGTTTATCCTCTTGAGGTTAGGAATTTCAATTAAGAAATCATTATAATGACTGGACCAATTAAAGCTAGACCAAAAAAGCCAAAAAAAAAATCCAAAGAATCCTTCATTAAATAGAGTTTTGTTAGTTTTTTTTAATGGTGTGCACGAGAGGGTATGCGCTTTTATGGCCTAAAGACCTATTTTCAGTTGTTACCACTCTCTATGTCTATTTAGGGTTTGCTGTTATAATAGGACTATCTAACGTGGAGAACTTTATGTTGAAATTTAATGATTCAGTCTATCATTCTGAAAACGATGTAGGAGATCTTGTAATAGTTTCTTTTGATCATGATGATCTTATTTTTATTACTGGTCCTTTGAAAAAGATTATTCAAAAATTTGACCAAGGTATCACTTTAGATCAATTGGAAAAATCTCTGAGTTCTCATAAAGTTAATTCACAATCTATAGAAAAGCTTATTGGTGTTTTTCAGTCTCGAAACATGTTTAGCGACAAGGACTATACCTCTAAAAAAGTTGAAGAAAATCTTATCGATTTTGGAGAACTCGGCGAAGTTAGAATCAAAGTATTCGAATATGATGAACTCGAGGTATATGCCGCTATGATGGAGAGTTAGGAAATGGTGCCTTTTAGTCGAAACTATGCCATGGTCTTGACTGAGGAGCTTGATACAAAGTCGACTGTTTTTAACCCGTTCTTAATTCATCTTATGTACCAGGCCTCTTCGAGCTTAAATAAGCTCCCCACCATTCCCCAAAAAACTCATGAAATAATCGCTTCTATGCAGGAGACGACAGAGCCTAGTTATGAA
>JAGSHJ010000057.1 GCA_023954595.1 Bacteriovoracaceae bacterium
CAAAAGATGCAATCGAGTTTTGTGAGAACTACACCAATGTATATTGTGACAGCTCTTCGCAACCAACAGAGATCATCCAAGAGGCCTTAGAGCGGATTCCAAATAAACTCATGTTTGGAACTGACTGGCCTTTAGTTGGAAGCAATCAAACAACGATGGTTCAAAGATCAAATATGCTGGAGATAGATAAGGAAGTACGCGAGCACTTTACCCACAAAACGGCAGAGGCCATCTTTAAATTCAATACCCAATCCAAGTAGAAGCAATAGGCCCGTGATCATTTTTATAATCTAGGGCCTAGGATTAGTTTTAGATAGCGGGTAGAGTGATCTCCACCCAAGGTCTGTTAACTTTCAAATAATTATTTTCTAACTTTTCAAGCTCGGAGAAGACTCTTCCGGTAACATTTAGAATTCCGGCTCTTGCCTTATCAAGACGAAGTTTTATAAGGCCTTCTGATGGGTAATAAAAGACTTCTCCGTATCCCTTTATCCAAATTTTGTTTTTCAAACTGAAATCAAACTTATTATTATTTGTCCAAATATTGATGTTATTAAATCCAACACCACCGATAAACGGTAAGTAGAAGTCCATTTTTTTATTAATACAAAGATCTAATACCGTTTCGACAATATCGTTTTTAGATGGATTCTCACACTGAATCTCAACCCCAGAAACATAACCTGCTTCACCTTTGTCTGAGACGTATTCAATTCTTTCAGACTTCAAAGAAACAGAATTCGGTGTGGATACAAGATCAACTCTTTTTAAAGATACAGACTTCCAATTATAAATTTGTTCTGGAACGGGGCCTACTCTAAATTCCTCACGCTCGGAGACAAGTACGAAATCTCCTGCCTGTTGATAAAGATTGAATTGCGCATCTGCACCGTAATCATCTCCTTCATACACAAACACATCTGCTTGTGCACTTCCCTCGGGACTGAGGTAATCCGCCCTAAAATTGCTGACTTCTATACTTGGAAGTGCTGCATTTGCTTGCTGAGCAAAGCAAATCATTAAAACTAGTATGTATGGTAATTTTCTCATCCCTCTCTCCCTTGTGCATGTAATAGACTAGGTTGATTATAAGAGAGATGTTCAGTTTTAGAATATTGAGGCAGCCCTTTCCGGAGCGTTTCACTTTTGTTAACAGATTAACGAATAAATTGATCTAATGGTTTAACCTTGGCCTTCTCTTCAGGGACGTAACTTTGATTAAACTCTCTAAGGGACTTTTCCATAAAATAGTAATGATATGAGACAAAAAGCTGTGCTGCTTTTTGAATTAATTTTTGATCCATAACGCGAATTATTTCTCTTAGCTCGCTAGTTTTATAATCTTCGAACTGTGTACCGAGATAACTTAAAATGAGAAACTCAAATTGATCCAAAATTGTTTCATATTTTTGTTTCTCTTTGGCGGTATTTGTCGTCTTTGCCATCTCTAGTATCTTTAGCAATTCCACATGGCGGTTAAGCTCAATCTTAACCTGCTTTTTCTGATCCAATATCAATGGATTCATATTGTGGATGCCTATTAGCTTTTGTAAAAGCATCGCCTTTTCTTTTGTAATTCTTGCAGTTTTTTCTAGATCTAGTTTTTTGTGAACACCTACCAGTGATGCATCAGTATTTAAGTGTGTGATCATTTTAGAATAGAAAGGGTTCTCATAGAACTTGGCGATTTTTTGCAGCTCTTTTACGGTAAACAAATTGGCCATCTGCTTTAAGAGACCCCCTAGGTATTCATTTGCAGGAAAGCTTATATAAAAACTTTTATCCTTATGTCCCAATGCTGTAATCGGTGCATACGGATTTGTGGGCCTTGGCGCCTGAGAGTTCTTAACGGTCTCAACAAATGAGACAAAGTTTAAAATACCGACATTGGACAATACTTTGTTCGCCCAGACGTATTTTTGCGTTTCATCCGCTCCAAAACTAGAAAAGCAGACAAGCGCAGTAATTGTAATCAATAACTTTCGCATGTCTGCTTATCGGATATTATATTCTAATACTTTAAAATCAGTACTTTTTAAAACTCCACATGATTTGGCGTTCTATGGAACGGGATAACATCACGGATATTGCTCATACCTGTAATGTACATAACCGCACGCTCAAAACCTAGGCCAAAACCAGAGTGTGGAACAGTACCATGACGTCTAAGGTCTAAGAACCAATCATAGAGATCTTCTTCCATCCCCATCTCGTTCATTCTTTCAACCAACTTATCGTAGTTCTCTTCTCTTTGAGACCCACCAATAATTTCGCCAACACCTGGAACTAGAATGTCCATTGCACGAACTGTTTTACCATCTTCGTTTTGCTTCATATAGAAGGCCTTAATGTCACGAGGGTAGTCAGTTACAATAACTGGGCCATTGAAGTGCTCATCAGTTAAGAAACGCTCATGCTCAGTTTGAAGATCAGCGCCCCACTCGACTTTGTATTCAAACTTCTTTTTACAGTTTTGAAGAATCTCTACAGCTTCGGTGTATGTGATCTTTTTAAATGGTGCATTTGCAACACTTTCAAGCTTTGACTTTAATCCCTTGTCGATAAAGCGATTTAGGAACTCTAGCTCTTCTGGACATTTTTCCATCGCATACTTGATCATGTACTGAATATAGTCAGCACCAAGTTGTGCAATATCATCAAGGTCAGCAAAAGCAACCTCTGGCTCGATCATCCAAAACTCTGCCAAGTGTCTTGGCGTGTTTGAATTCTCAGATCTAAAAGTTGGTCCAAATGTATAGATTGAACCTAAAGCAGTGGCAAAAGCCTCTCCTTCAAGTTGACCTGTAACACATAGGTAGGCCTGTTTTCCGAAGTAATCTTCACTCCAGTCAATTTCACCTTTATCATTCTTCGGTGGATTTGCCGGATCAAGAGTTGATACTCTAAAAAGCTCCCCTGCACCTTCCGCGTCCATTGCCGTAACAATAGGAGTGTTTACGTAGAAGAAGCCTTTCTCATCAAAGAATTTGTGAGTGGCCTGTGCCAGGTGGTGGCGAATTCTGAAAACGGCACCAAAGGTATTTGTTCTAGGTCTAAGGTGAGCAATCTCACGAAGAAACTCCATCGAAGTTCCTTTCTTTTGAAGAGGATAGTCCTCACCTACGTTTCCATAAATCTCAACATTGGTAGCATGCAATTCAATTGGTTGCTTGCCTTGAGACTCAACAACCTTACCAGTGATAGCAAATGAAGAGCCTGTTCCACATTTACTGAATTGCTCATAATTAGGAAGTTCAGCATCAGCAATAATTTGAAGATCGCCTTGAGAAGACCCATCATTTAGGATGATGAAGTTAAAAGTCTTTGTTTTACGCTGGGACCTAAGCCATCCTTTAACGACAACTTCTTCCCCTACCGGTTTTTGAGCGTAAAGCTCTTTAATAGTCCATCGCTTCATTATTTAGTCTCCGAAAACTCGTTAAGTACGCCTTTGGCCTCGGTCCAAGTTAGACGTGGACCAAATTGAGAAACAATTTTTGAACTTGCAAGACTTGCTAGAGATCCAGCTGCGGCCATTCCATGTCCACTAGTTAGAGCGTAAAGGAATGCTCCTGCGAACATATCGCCTGCACCGTTTGAATCCACAGCACTTGTTGCGTATGGCTCAATATCAATGAAAGTTTTTTCATCCCAAAGAATCGCACCGTTTTTACCAAGTGTAATAGCAAAACGTTTTGCAACTTTCTTAAGCTCTTCTCTAGCGTGAGAAAGATCACTTGTTTGAGCAAACTCCATTGCTTCAGACTCGTTACAGAATAGTAGATCAACTCCACCATCTAGAATCTCAGCAACATTGTCTTTAAAGAATTTAACCATATTTGGATCACTCATAGTGAAAGCAACTTTAACGCCATTTTCTTGAGCAATCTTTTTAGCTTTAAGAGCAGCTTTTTGCCCAGATGGGCTAGCAACCAAGTAACCTTCAATATAAAGCCACTTAGAGTTTTTAATTTC
Organism: Bacteriovoracaceae bacterium; assembly: GCA_023954595.1. Lineage (GTDB taxonomy): Bacteria > Bdellovibrionota > Bacteriovoracia > Bacteriovoracales > Bacteriovoracaceae > UBA845. Next base: position 3,976 of record JAGSHJ010000057.1, read on the forward strand.
CTCTTCAACCAATTCTTCTTCACTGAAAGTTGCAGTGATTCCAAGGTATGTGTTCATAGTTCTCTCAGCATCTGGAGTAACCATAACCATACACTTACCAGTCGTTCCCTCAGGAGCTGTCTCTGGAGTGTATTTAGTGTGAACACCGTTGTCTTTAAGATCATTTAGATAGAAGTTTCCTGTTTCATCATTAGCAACTTTACATGAATAGAAGCTATTTCCACCAAACTGGCTAACTGCGATAACAGTATTTGCAGCACTTCCACCACAGGCCTTCTTAATTTCATCCTGGTGTCTAGAGTGAAGAACTTCCAAAAGCTCGTTTTGACGATCTTCTTCAACAAGAGTCATAAGACCCTTCTCTACATTGTTTTCAGTAAAAAATTCATCGTTAACAGTAAATTCCATATCGACCAAAGCATTGCCGATACCATAGACATCGTATTTCATGGAAGCTCCCAATTTTTAAGGCGTTTTTTTCGCTCTACCATAGCGAATTTTTAGGGAAATAGCCAGAATTTGCCTAAAGATAGACATCATAGATTGTGGACTTTTGCCCAAAAGACATGCTCGCTCCAGCGAGAAGAGGTACCGCTTTGCTTGAGCGCTTGATCACAAGTCTCTTTTTGGTCTCCCTTAAAAGGTTTGCACAATCTTTGGCATCGAGGTCAGCTGAAATGACCTCGCGGAATATCCGCATCTCTTTACGAGGTGCGGCCTTATCATTTTTTTGTTCATACATTGGATCAAAATATATGGTGTCGTAATCTAGACGCTCTTTCACGATCTCTTGAGCAGCTTTGGCACAAAACTCCAAACCAGAAACATTTGTAGTCTGCTTCAGTGCATTAACGATCAATGCTTGTGCAAAAGGACTTCTTTCGCACGCCAAGACCTGGCAATCCATAGCTAGAATAAGCATGGTGTCTTTGAGTGTCCCTGCTGTAGCGTCCAACACTCTTGGCCTTGGTTTGCCTTTTTTTATTCCCAAAGCTTTTGCCAGGGGCTGATTATATACAGAATTCTTGTAGAAAAATTTCTTGTGATAATTGATTTGGGAGTCCAAATCCAGACGGATTGGCGAGCAGAACTCTCCCCTCAAATGAAGAAGAGCGTTTGAATCAAGTTCAAAGTCACCTGGGCTATCAAGATGTGCCTGCACCAATGAGGCCTCTTCAGGCAGGATATCTTTGAATTCCTCAAAATTAATTTCGTTTTTTTGGTTAAAAAATCTCATAAATCCCAGTCACAATAGCATATTTTTGCGCTATATAGTAAGTTTCAAAAAGAACTTTTTACACGAGGAAAGCCCCAATGACTTCTATAAATCCCCGCGAAAATTATCCATTTTACGTAGGTATAACAAAAGAAGATGAAAAGCTTATGCTTGAATCTCTAGGCCTCAATTCACTTGAAGATCTATTTAAACATATAGGATCTCAACATATCATGCCTGGCCTGGACGTGCCTAAACATAAAGAAGCTCCAGAGCTTAGAGAACATATCGAGAAGATTGCTTCAAAAAATAAAAAGGTAATCAACTTTATTGGCGATGGACTTCAAGAGATTTCAATTCCATCAATTGTGCCAATGGTGTGTTCAATAAGAGGCCTTACAACTGCCTATACTCCATATCAGCCAGAGAGAAGTCAGGGTACATTACAAACACTTTGGATTTATCAATCTGTGATATCTGAAATTACAGGTTTTGAAGCAGTGAATGCATCTCTTTACGAGCGCTCTACTTGTTTACATGAAGCACTGAACTGTTCACTTAAAATGGCCAGAGGAAAAGATACTGTTATCGTTGCAGAGAGTATCTATCCTGGGGACAAAGAAGTAATTGATACGCTTATTAAAGAAACAGATTTAAAAGTAATCTACGCTCCTATTGATAAGAAGACTTCACGGCTAGATAAATCAAAGCTTGAAGAAATTATAAAATCAACAGAAAGCATCGCTGCTTTGGCGATTCCACAAATAAACTGTTTTGGACAGATCGAAGACTTTGATGCTCTTACAGATCTTGCTCATGACAACAAGCTTTTAGCGATTGCTATTATCGATCCGATTGCATTAGCAAATGATGGTCTAAAAGAGCCTTCTAGTTGGGGCTCTAAAAAAGAAGGCGCTGACATCCTAGTTGGTGAAGGTCAACACCTGGCCCTATCAATGAACTTTGGTGGTCCAGGGCTTGGAATATTTGGTGTTCGTCACAATGACAGAATTAAAAATGGGCTTCGTGCAAGTGCGGGTCGCTTCATTGGAAAAACTGTTGATGAGTTTGGAAAAGAATGTAAAAGCATCATTCTCTCTACGAGAGAGCAACATATCAGAAGAGAGAAGGCCACTTCCAACATTTGTTCAAACCAATCATTCATTGCAAGTGCTGCCGGTGCTTCAATTTTTGCACGTGGAGACAAGGGCCTAAATGAAGTATTTAAAAAGGCCAGCGACAATGCTCGTCTAGCAGCCCAAGAACTTAGTAAGTTTGAAGGTGTTAAGTTGAAATTTAACAATGAGTTCTTCAATGAAATCGTTCTTGAATTGGATTTCGACGTTCAGCAATTGATTAAAGATGCAAGTGAAGCTGGCATTCACATTGGTGTGAATATATCAGGACGTTGTGGTGTTGATGGCAATCTATTGCTTATGAGTTTTAGCGACAAAAGAACTCCACAAGAGATGACCCAACTTTTTAGATTCTTTAAAGAGAGATATAAAAGAGAAAGCATCTCAAGTCCGATGGCCGATCTAAAGCCTCATCAAAAAAGAATTAATAAAGCAAGTATCCCGACTTTTGAAACAAGTGAGCTCTACGAGTACTACCAAAAACTTGGAAAGCAGAACCTTTCACCTGATGAAGGTCTATACCCACTTGGTTCATGTACTATGAAATACAACCCAGAGATTAACGACTGGGCCGCATCTCTAGAAGAGTTTACTGAAACTCACCCACAAGCACCTGAGGCCGATGTTCAGGGTAATTTGGAAATCCTATTCCATGCTCAAGAGTGGTTCAAAAAGATCACAGGACTTCCAGGAGTCACAACTCAACCTGTTGCTGGAGCCCAAGGTGAACTGGTTGGCCTTAAAATGTTCCAAGCGTATCACCGTGACAGAGGTGAGGCTGAAAAAAGAAATATTGTAGTAATTCCTAAGTCTGCTCACGGTACCAACCCAGCAACAGCAACTATGGCCGGCTACGAAACAAAGAAAATCAAAGGCGAAGTCTTTGGTATCGTCACACTGGACGCTCTACCTACTGGCGAGATGGACTTTGAAAAACTCAAAGAAATTGTATCTCAATACAGCGATCGCCTTGCGGCCGTTATGGTAACGAACCCTAATACTGCAGGAATCTTTGAAACAAAGCTCAAGCAGATGAGTGATCTGGTTCATGAGGCCGGTGGCTTAGTCTATATGGACGGCGCAAATATGAATGCGATTGCTGGATGGGTTGATCTAGATACTCTTGGAGTAGACGCTGTTCACAATAACCTACATAAGACTTGGTCTATTCCTCACGGAGGCGGCGGCCCTGGAGACGCAATTGTAGCTGTAAGTGAAAAGCTTATTGATTACCTTCCAGGCGTACAGATAAAAGAAGAAAATGGGGTCTATTCTACTTTTAGAACTCCTAAGTCAATTGGCTCATTTCACCGCCATTTTGGAAACTTTGCCCACAAGGTTAGGGCCTACACTTACCTTGCCGCACTTGGAAGCGAAGGGATCAAGCGCATGAGTGCAATTGCAACCTTGAGTGCAAGATACCTATATCAAGACTTAAAACAAGTTTATCCGATTCTTCCTGTAGGATCAGAAGACTCTCCTAGAATGCATGAATTCATTCTAACTCTTTCACAAGAGATGTTTGAGAAAATTGAGAAGGCCGGTACTCCAAAAGCACAAGCAATTGCAAAGGTTGGAAAGCTATTCTTGGATTTTGGTTTTCATGCTCCAACAGTGGCCTTCCCAGAACAATATGGCCTTATGATTGAGCCTACTGAGTCTTATACAAAAGCTGAACTGGATCAATTTGCTGAGGTTGTGAAGAGCATTCATAGAATCATTCATGAATATCCTCAAATCTTAACTACCGCACCACACTTCACACCTGTTGGAAAAGTAGATGAATTAAGTGCCAACAAGCAGCCAGTGCTTTCTGAAGCTCTATCATCTGTGCTACCTGAAGTTGCAGCTGATAAGATTGATGCAGCTGTACTTAGAAATATGAATTCGCAAGAGATTCAAGAGCAAATCCTTAAAGCACACGAGTCAAAAACGACTCAAGTTTAGACATCCTTACAACTTAACTTATATATGCCTCGACCACCTAGGTCGAGGCTTGTAAGTAAGCACAAACTTGGGAAAGATGTTTAGATGAAAAGTTTAATAATCTTTCTCTTTCTTTTCTCTACGGCCTATGCCGAATCAAGCTACGTTCGATTATATAATTTTAAATCACCATATGGTGTTGATTGGGAGTCTCCTAGAAGCCTCTTCTTTTCAGTGGCAAAAAACCTAGTTGCTCACAAACTTGGATTTCGAAATAACTCCAAAGAAATAGGCCATAATGCTATTGAGCTTTCTTGCCGCAATCGTGACGGAACAAAAAAGAGTTTATTCACCGGCATGGCATCCCACGCATCGACTACAGAAGCTTTGGATCTTCTTTTCTTAAAGAATTCCGGTCTTGGTGTTTTACTTCACCGCTATAAAGGTCGCCATGAGACTCACGAGGACTTGGAGAGCGTAATTAAGAAAGGAGTATCTAATGGAGATATCAACTCCATCACCTATCTAATAGATGATTCTAAGTGTAGTGATCTCCTAAAGCATAATGAGCGTTGGGTACAAAATAAGGCCTATCTAAACTACGGCCTTCAAGAAAGACCAGAGACCTACACTGGTTCAGGTTGCTCAGCGTATGCCATGAGTTTCATAAAAGACTTCAAGATTGCCAATGAGAAGCAATATAATAGTTGGTTAAAGACAATTTATATAGATAAAGAGCTTATTGGGCCTCATAACCGCCAGGCCTACACCCAAGATAAGCAAGGCCTGTATGAAGTGATCGACGGCAATGGCCCAAGTATTTTCAGATTAATACTTCAATCGCGATGGGCCTCACCTTTTAATAAGGCCGCGTTAAAGCTTAATTTCTGGTCCCCAGATGCAATGTATGACTGGGTAGCAAAGAGACTAAAGCCAGGTCAAACAGATTTGCAAATAAGTGTCCTTTAAAAGATCAGAGTTCCAAAAGAAAATGAGACACTAAAATTAATTCTTTCTTTGAGATTGTCATCCTCTTGCAAGACTTGTGCATCTAGTGAGGAGTTATCTACAAGGTAGAGTTCATCCCAATAAACCAAGAAAAGATTGGCCTCAACAAATGATTCATCCTTTGAAAAAAATCTTTTTAAACCTGCGACCACTCCCACATTTTTTAAAAGCAGTCGATTGCGTTTTTTGATTTTCGCTTCATTCACTTCAAAGTTTTTATACTGGATATGATTCAGAGTAAGTGCAGGGCCTAGACCTAGATAGTATTTATCCCACGAGCTAGGCCTATAATAAAAAGGTAAGCTGTAATAGTTGGTCCTAATGAATGCATCCCCAAGAATTTCTTTATCCTCTAGTTCTACCCTTGTGTTTTGTCTAAAAGGAGCAAAGGCAACTGTGGCGTTAAGGCCTACAAGGGAGTGAGCACTAAGGCGATAGTGAATATGTCCACCTACCAATGCTGATATGAAGTCTCCTTCCTTTCGAGGTCTATTTCCACCTATATCTTGAAGAGTGTAGCCGCCCCTCAAGTAGACTCTAATTCTGTCATCAACATCATCACAAATTCCATGAAAGGAGAAAATGAGTAGAGCTATAAGCCTAATCATAATTCCAAACCCATATTAATTGAGGGGAACCATTTGAATTAGGCCCAACGAGTAATTTGTGATCATCACTATCAACAAGGAAGCTAAATGGATTAATGATTCTTCCTAGGACATTTTTAAATTTAGAATCAGAGTTGATTAAAACTTTGGATACTCTCTCAATTCCCGCACCAAGCATGGCACCAAAGATTGGAGTATTTAATGTATCTTGAGCACTTGGCCTTTCAGTGTAGCTTTCGATGAGTACTTCAAAATACAAACTCGATAGCGCCCCCATAAGAAATGCCTTCTCTTCAGTGTATCCATGCGCCCTATAAAAAAGAAAAACTTGGGCACCAGTCAAGGGATGTCCGAGTAGGTTCCAGGCACTGTTGTCGGGGTCATATTGAAAGTCTAGAAATCGATCCTTATACCCGCTCCATGAGCCATCTTTTTTAATTGTGTCGAACTGTGTAGCTATGTAGCCTACAGAATGAAAGACAAAGACTTGACCCTGCCTATAGGCAGTTTCAGTGTAGGTATGTTTTCTTTCATGATATTCGAAAGCAGACCATGACAAAGGAGTATAAAAAGATATAAGCAAGAGAGCTTTGACTTTCAGCAACGTTTAACCTCCACTTAGATAGATTTATGGAAATTGCCTGTCCTTAAACTGAAGCCTTGGTGGAGCGTCTGTTTCGAACTCCAACTCTAATTGCGAATTGTTATCACCGAAAGTGTTCATGTCATCTTGTGGGGAATAATCCCAAGCTACATCTTCAATATAGACAGAGTTATCGATAATGAACTCTTGTTGTAACTGAGGATTGTAATCAACTTCTTCTTCCACAACTGGATCAGCAGAATAGAGATAATAAATACTTTTCCCTGTACCTTGATAGTTATTTACGCAACTCGACAGGCCTAAGCATAAAAATATTAAGGCAGCGACCTTCAAAACATTCATATCAACTCCTTGAGCTATAAATAAGCAAACTAAATGCCATAATTTTAAAAACTAAATTAGTCAGATTTGAGATGAGCAAAAATTTCTTATATTTTCCTTAATTGTTTTACCTAGATTCAAGGTGATGGCCATTTTAACCGTATATATAAGTAGGAAAAGATCGATTAAAATTAAAGTGATCTTAACAGGTGGGATATTTTGAGTAACAAAACCGAACAAAACAATTCTCTTCAGTTTCAAAATGTAGAAAAGCTGAATCAATCAGTTTACCCACACAATGAGATTGAAAGCTCTGAAGAAGAGCTACCTTCCAGCTTCCCTACTTGGGAATGCTATCTACGTTACTTTTTTGAATATAAAAAACTAATCATTATCTCTGCAATCACAATTCCTATGATTGTGTTTACCCTATTCCAAAATAAGTTCTACAAGGCAAATGTTGGATTTAAGATTGAACCAGGGCAAGACCTGACTTCAAATATACTTTCTGATTCATTGATGGGCATAAGGTCCAATAAAAATTCCTTGGCAAACATTCCACAAAGGGCCCTCTCAAAAGCACAGAGTACTAGCTTCTACCAAGAGCTTGCACAAGTTGTCCTAAGTAACCCAGACTACTTACACACTAGATACAAATTAGTTGAAGAAA
>JAGSHJ010000354.1 GCA_023954595.1 Bacteriovoracaceae bacterium
CATTCCAACTTTAAACTTATTTGTTTTGATACTCGTTTCAACATCATTTACTTCCTGTTGATAATCAAACACTTCGTAAACGTACTCAAGAAATAATGATTTTGTGTCATCGAATTTATAATCAATGTTTGCATTTGTTGAGAAGTAGCTCGATTTCGTAAGATCCCCTAGAATGGTCTCCCGTGCCTCCCCTTCCATAACTGGTGCGAGGGTTATACCTGCATGCAGGTTAAGCTTGTCATACAATGGCATTTCACCTTTTAGGCGAGAATATAATCCTGATGTTTTAATATCTCCAACAAAAGGGCTGTCTAAAATGCTCAACGGCAAAAAATAATTCATATAGCCTACATATGCATCAAATGTAGATACTAGAAAGTTCCCCTCTAAAATCCATGAATACCCAATCCCAATATTATAGGTATTGTCCGCTAAGCTTCCTGACTTTCCAGTTTCATTTTTTTCAAAATCCAACTCTAATAATAAGCTCAGGGGTAGAAATACTTCCACACCCGTTGCAAGGGATGTAATGCTCGCACTGCTAGATTCTTCTTTTATCTTTGTATTAATACTCTGAAAGTTTCCACCAAATTTAAATCGTGCTTTTTGTCTATTCTTTCGAAGGTTATGTAGGGCAAAGACAGGCTTTACTTTATCCAAAGCACTGACACCTTCAAGTTTTATCCAATCACCCTTTCGTATAAGATTTTTTTCACCATACACATTGCCATCAACAACCTGGCCTATGGAGTGATGCTCACCTGTTTTGGCCACAATCCCCTTGGCCAATTCAGTTTGATCCCAAACAACGGTATGGCCTTGTGCCATCCGGTTGATGGTCATTCTCTTTGGACGATAAACCACAAAGGCCTGATTATTGCTTTTAACAGCATTGCGTCCCAATTCAAAAAAGACTTCTCCCTCTACGGCCTCTTTAACTACCGAATGGAAAGGAAGACCTCGAATGTATTTAACCATCCACTGATAAAGAATATCTACAATTGTAGATGAATCTGCTTTTTCAAAGACTATCCTTTCTCTAAAAAGAATGTCAGTAGCATTGTCTGCCACCACATCCATTGACACTCTTGTCCCCATCATTAATTCTTTAACTGAAATTCTAAAAATAGAACCGGCCTTAAGAGTTGTTGCAAACAACTTTAGAACCTCTTTATTTTTCAGGTATGTATCAATATTGTCTTTATATCTGTCAAAAATATCTATGAACTTATCGCTCTCTTTTAAAGAGCATCTTCCATCCATCTCCATTTGTTTTGCAAACTCACTTCTGATTTGCTCACTGCCTTTATAGTTGCCTGTAATAGGAAGAATGGCACAGGAAAGAAAAGAAAAGTTATAAGGATATTTAAATTCGATATGCCTTGTTGTTTGATCCATCTCTGCTTTGATTAGATCCATACTCTTCTGATATTTTGGATCAACTACGATAAAGAAGTCTGTAGTGCTCTTTTCTATGTAGTTGAGATGTTCTTTTCCTTTGTAGATATGCCCTATTAGCTTTTCATCAACTGATGAAGTGAACACACCCTCCACATTTAGATTCGCACATTGATTGTCACCACACAGAACATTAAACTTATTTCCAACATAAAAGTCTGCAGGCCTATTGGAATTAACAGTCACTATAAAATTTTGTTTTTTGTCTACTTCAACGATTTCACCCTCTTCATAAAAGATCTCTCTGAACTCCAGATAGAATTCTTCAGAGAACTTATTTAATGAATCTTCGTTGAAGTTTTTCTTTATTTGTTTATGAAAAACCTTTTCAAAATTTCTCTTATAAACGGTGATACCAAGATATGTCAGGGCCTTCTTGCTCTGATCGAATCTAATTAACGGTTGGATAATATAATCAAAGCGTCTTTTGTCCTCGATATACTTGCTGACAAATTCCCGAATGGAATCTGGGTTTGGTCGAACATTTTTGATTTTAAGCATCTCAAGACTCTCAACATTGCTATCGAGTTCTTTTAACACCTTGAGTGCCTGCTCAAAATATGGCCTTGGGTAGTTCTTAGCGTTAACTACCAGAAAATCCGACTTTCTAAGGACGTTACTGTAATTTGGCTCACTTGCCCTCACCTCTAAGGCAGTTAAAGTTGCCAGTAATGTCAGAGTGAATAAATATTTCTTAATCATAAGATTCCATCAAAACTGATATTTATCAGGTTCCATTTAGTTAAAGAAATTTTAACACGCAACAAAATTAAAACGCTAAGTATTGGTAAAAATTGCCTTTAGAATTAATTAAGTTTTACTAAATTCCCTTAAGAATCCTTAAGGGAAAAATTAACCCAAATTAAAATTCCCTTATCAATTTTTGTTTCATGGTTAAATAAATCTAAGACGACTCCTAGTTACAGTTACTTAAGAGAAGTTAAGTTAATGGGTCAGTCTCGTAAATCGATAAAGAATATGAAGGAAGTTTTAACAAATTAAGAATGTCTCATTAGAAAAAACTATGAAGCACCTAGCAAGGTTTGTTGGCCAAGCGACAACAATTTTATTCATTGCTGCATTAAGCATCTCCTGTGGAGACAGTAACGTTAGTTCTGAAGGAATAAACTTTGCCATTCTCGAGACTCTTCCAGAATCAACTTCGAATAAAACGCTCGTAGGCACCACTAATACAATCACCTTTCAAATTAAAAACTCTGGTGACAGAGAGGCCACTAAAATCAATTTGGATTTAGTCTCCTCCTCTAATGATCTTTTATGGGAGGGAGGGAACTATCCAGGTACTAGCGGTGACTGTGCAAGCATCCTTCTACCTGATCAAACTTGTACACTAGCTTTTAAATTCACACCTACCACTTCAATTCCAATTGATTTTGAAATCACCGGTACATACTTTGATGGAATTGAGGAAAAAGAAATTACTCTTGCTGACACGATAACAGGAGCAATGCCTGCTCAGTTAGACTTCTACCCTGGAAGCTATAATTTTGGCTCTGTTGTGTCCGGAACAACAAGTACTACTCTATTTACTATTGTGAACACTGGAGACTGGGATGCTTCCACAGTTGCAGGCTCGATCACCACTCCATTTAGTTTCACAGGTGGAAGCTACCCCGGAACATTAGGAACCTGTGCAACTGACCTTGAAGCGGGAGCAAGCTGTCAGTTAGAAATTGAATTTGCTTCCCCATACGCTTCCGCAACATACACTAACAATCTGACTCTCACATATGACAACGGAATAGGTTCTACATCAAATACTGCGACAATTACTGGATCCAGTGAAGTCTTTGTTTATATCGATACTCCAGTAGCTTCAACTTATATAAATAGCACCAATCAAAATGTTTTCGAATTCTCAGGAAGGTGCTCTGTCGATGGCGACCTTGTAACTCTAACCTTTAATGGTTCAACTTCAGTAACCACAAATTGTACCTCTTCAAGAGATTGGACATATTACGCAGATTTTACTTCGGCTCCTCTAAGTGGCGTAGCCGACGGTGTAGTCTCCGTACAGGCCGACCACTCAACGGCAAGCCCAGATACTGTTTCCCTAAATAAGGATGTCATCGCTCCAGCGGCACAGACATTACTTGCTTGGGGAGGGGCCAATCCGACAAATCAAACA
>JAGSHJ010000472.1 GCA_023954595.1 Bacteriovoracaceae bacterium
ACGATGACGTTGCAAAATTAGCATTAACAGTTAGCTCTCAAAAAAACTAAATATCTTAAATTATAAAAATAAATAATCCCCATAAAGGAACGACGATGAGAAAACTTATTAACACAATTTTACTAGGATCTACTCTTATCACTATGAATGCTTCTGCCAATCTTGACCAATACGAGGATGTTGAAGGCTATTTAATTGGTGGATCATTGACCACTAGTGCAGGCATAGTATCTTCACTTCATGGATTAGCCGCTGGTGCTCTTTCTTATACTGGTGGAGCTGTTCTCCTTAGTGCCACGGTGCTTGCTTTACAAGAATACCACTCTTACGAGGGCCTTGACCAGGACAGTATTGAAGTTTTGGCAGGTCAAGCTGATCTTGAAGATCAAGCAGCACTTTCACTTTTCAAAGAAGATGTGTTGGCAAATCAGGTTGAAATTGAAGCTGCAGTATTAGCAGAGTCTGGTGAGCAGATTGATCTTAGCACTTTAAGTGATGCAGATTTCTCTAAGCTTGCGTTGTCTTTTGCATCAGCAAAATAAGCCAAATAACACTCTTACGCTCTATCTATGAGCGTAAGAGTTCCTACGATGTATCCTGCCTAAACTATCAACAGTGTTTATTCTTTTGACACCTGTAGCTGCCTAAGTCTCTGATATACCAACAATATTCTGGCATACATATTGTACCTATATAAGAACATTATATAAAAGGATGTGGTATGAAGAGCTTTAAAGGTTTATTAATATGTTCGACAGTTTTCTCAATGGCAGCTGTACATGGATTAGAAATTAAAGCTGACTCCAAAGAGGATGCTGTAATCCAATTTATTGAAGAAGTCGCTGCAAAGCTTCCTGATTCAGTGAAAAAAGATATACCTGGTACAATTAAACTCTCATTTAAAAAATTCAATGATGAAGATAGCATTGAACCCGATAGAGTATGTTCAACAAAACAAAAAACCGCTCAAAGATACGGCTCAGCATATATCAATAAGGGAAAGATAGAATTGCATGCAGGTTTTTTAAAACCAATTCGTAATTATCAGGCCGGGAAGTCTGTAGCAAAATTAAATTGCCCTCAAAAGGATCTTTATACTCTTGCACAAGGTGCCTTAATACATGAACTGGCACACTTTTATGATTTTAAAACCCACGATCGAAAAAGTGATAGAGTCGTAAGGCAAATCCCAAGAGGAAATCCAAATCCGTACCAAAGCTATGAAGATGTACATAAGAACAATTTCTCATCTATTCCAACATATGCGTTTATAAACGGCTGGAGATTTGTAAGTCCAAAATCAAGATCTCCTAAGATGAAACACCGAAAGGTTAGCTACTCACCAGACTTCTATGAATATCAAGATTTAAAAGAAAATTTTGCTGTTAACTTCCAGTTCTTCTTGTTGGATGAAGATTATCAATGCCGCAGGCCTGCTCAATACGAGTTTATGTCTAAGGAACTTGCGCACCGTCCTTTCGCGTACAAGAAGTGTGAGGAAGAGGTAACTGTTCCTCTTTTAGTTGATAATAAATTGAGACTTGAAAAGATTAATCCATCACATATTAGAGATGTGCATTACCTATATGCTGGCGAGTCGGATGCTATGATGAGTCGATGGGGACACAGTATGTTTCGTTTTACAGTGTGCCCTCCTGAAGTTAAAGATAGAAGATGTTTATTGGACCCTAGGTATAACTTTGTTTTAAATTTTACAGGCTTCATTCCGGGACTTGAAATCAATAATTATGATGGTCTTGTGGGCAACTATGATTCAGTTATTTCAATAACTAAACTTTCTCCAACCTTGAAGCAGTACACAAAAGGTGAGAACCGTGAGGTATTCAGCTACCCTTTAAATATTACTAAAGAACAAAAAAGACGCTTTATCAACCTCGCGATGCAGAGAGTATGGGGCTACATGGGCTCATATAAATTTTTAACAAATAACTGTGCCACTGAATCACTAGACTTCTTAAAGGCCATTGTGTGGGATAGTAAAGTTCAAAATAGCAATGCTAAAACTCCTGTTGGTATGCGTGAAGTTTTAGATGAGATTGGTCTTATAGACATGTTTGAAGAGCAGGAATACAAAGAAAAACGTAAGAAACATCAATACTTTCCGTCAGCAATGGAGAAAGTTGAGAAGTCTCTTGAAAGATATACTAGTGCTTTTAATGAGCTAAAGGACGTAGGAGAACTTTCGACTGAACAGAGGCTTGTACTTGCTGAGCAAATCAAAGACCCTCAGCTTGCAGCAAACATGGTAATTGTAGAGGCGAACACGTTTGATTATTTAAGCCAGAGCCTTCTTACGAAAAAATTAAACTTTTTAAAGGAGCAAAAAAGCTCAGAACCTTTGGTTAAGACCATGTTGGATTTCTTAAAGGTAGATCATATTTCATCTATTGAAAGAGACCGCTC
>JAGSHJ010000200.1 GCA_023954595.1 Bacteriovoracaceae bacterium
AAAACGGCTAGAGTTCTTGGCAAAGGCTTCATGCCAAAGAAGATACGATTCTGCTGATGGGCAACATTGTATAATTACTATAAGCACTTTTAATTAAACTTATAGTGTGGGGTATGGAGAGTTTATTTCTCCATATCCTCCTATCCAAACGTTGCCACAGCAAAGCAAAAAAAAGAACAAAGCATCATATCAATTCAACAGTAGTGAAGCTTGAATCTAAACCAGTCTGCGTTTTACTTTTTTATTAAAGTTCTTTGAGAACACTCTTATTTCTTTTTCATACGCATCGAGTTGTGCTGTTAGATAAAAATATTGCTCGTCACAACTCAATACTGTGCGTGTGATAGTTCTTACTGACCAATCACCTCGTTCAAGACCTCTCTCCCAGATGGTTTCTCCTTTGGGAGATTGGAAGTCATCTCCTTGGTATGAATATCGCTCCTCACACTTGCGTATAACTTTAGTCTTTATATCCTCAAGTATGAATTTACCCTGGTCATCGATGACTTCAAGCATAGCTCGGTCTTGGTCCAGGTCTCTTTTAACAAACCAATTATGGTGGGGTTCAGTCTTTTGGACCTTTACTCCCGGAGTTGCACCTTCTACTCGCGAAAAACTTATCTTTTCATCTTCAGAGGTATGAAGAGGAAGGCTTAGGCGACAAGAGCGTGTTTTAATTTTTATCTGAGCTGACTCTGGTGCAGGCCATGCAAGGGGAAAGTAAGATGAGGAGATGGCAACTCTTATTCTATGGCCTTTAGGAAAGGTCTGAGCGATTCCATTTAATTGGATTTTCACCTTATAAAACTTTCCAGGCTCTAATTCACTTGGACTCTCATGCCCGTCTCTGTGTGTAAGGTTTAATAGTCCATAAGTTACACGTGTAACCTTATTATCTAGACGCATATCTGATAGACGAACAGCTAGCATTGCTACAGGCCTGTTGGCAGATACTTCTAACTCCACTTCAGGTGCTCCGAGAATCTCAATTGTTTGATCTAGAGGACTGCTATTGAAAACCACTGCACCTCCATCTTCTTCTCTTTGGTCATGTGGTAGATCCGGAGTAGCGCTGTAAGAGCACCACTTACCGGCAAGTAATCCATTACTTAGAGGAGACTGTAATGTCACCACATGTTCAGTTGGTGTTTTATTTTCTGAGACAAGTTGAAATTCTTGAAATTTGAGAACTAAATTCTCTGGATTTGGTGGCGGCCAACTTTGTTCACATACCCAACGTCCAAAACGTTGATGATAAAACGTTGATGGTGGCATGCTATCAAGCATCCATACTCTGAGCATAGGCTCTTTCATTATCCCAGTCTCTTGTCCCTTGAGCCACTTATCCCACCACCTTAGACACTCTTGTAGAAAGCCTATCGCAGGGCCTGGTACTCCAAGGTGTGGATACATGTGGCTCCATGGTCCAATGAGTCCTAGGCGTGGAACATCTAAGTTTTCTAAAAGCCTAAAAACTGCATTAGAGTAACCATCTGCCCAACCACTAACGGCCATTACTGGCGTTTTTATTTTACTAAAATCCTCACAAATGGATCCATGTCTCCAGTATTCATCTCTGTGTTGATGGGTGAGCCATTTGGCAAGCCACAATTTATTCGCTTCAAGTCTTTGCTTCCACATACTACGCCACTGATTACCTACAATTTCAGGATCTGGTGGAAGAGAGTTATAGGCAAACATAGTTGAGGCCCAAGATAGATTGTCGCCTAAGAGACACCCACCCATATAATGAACATCATCTGCGTAGCGATCATCAGTTGAGCAAAGGCTAATTACGGCCTTTAACTGAGGTGGCTGCATATATGCTATTTGGAGCCCATTAAACCCTCCCCATGAAATACCAATCATTCCAACATTGCCGTCACACCATGGTTGTTTGGAGAGCCAATTAATTATTTCTACGCCGTCATCTAACTCTTCTTGAAGATATTCATCTTCAAGGACTCCTTCCGAATCACCGCTGCCACGAATATCTACTCGAATACACGCATAACCATGGCCTGCAATATATGGGTGCATTATTTCATCTCGAAGTCTGACTCCATCTCTTTTGCGATAGGGTATGTACTCTAAAATTGCAGGCACAGGTGAGCTTTTAGCGTCCTCAGGCATCCATATTCGTGCGGCCAGACGAATACCATCTTTCATTGGTATCCAGGTGTTTTCTATATGCTTGATTGAGTGGGGGAACTTGTCGATGTACTCCATGAAGCGGTCCTTTGCTCGTGAGTTAGTTGCAGGTGGGGGGAGATTTCCTCTGTGATTTTTTCATATTTTTGAATTAGTTCCTGAGAGTTCTCACCTCCGATAAAAATGTTGGCAACCTCAAAGCTGTAACTGTCTTGTTCAACCAATTCTGAGAGCTTAATCCCTTCACGAATTGTTAGGAGAATCTCAACATCGTATTTGTTTTGGATTACTTCAATTATCTTTTGATCAGGAACTTTTTCCACCTTGGCATCTTCAAATTTTCTCCACATGAATTTAGCTGCAATCTTGTGACGTCCTTCTCTGTAGGGGAACTGTATTTCTCTTCCAAGACCTAGATCGATCATAACCCTGTGGTGGTATTGTCCATCCACGGCATAAAATAGTGGCCCATGGGATTTTGATATTCTTGTATTCACTTCAAGTAAATTGATCTTACGAGTTTCAGGGTTCCAGAAAAATTCGATATTAAAAGGCCCCTGATCGTAATTGATTTGTTGGAAGAATTTGCGAGTAATCGTACACATCTCATCTTGCACTTCTAGAGGAAGCTTGGATGGGTATTGATAGCGGGAAAAACTAGATTGATGCTCACCCTCACGAATAGAATCTATGACTCCGTAAACTACAACTTTTCCTCCACTAACATAACCCTCGAGGGTGCATTGTTCCCCCTCGGAGATGATGCTCTCTACTATGCAATGGTGGCCATCAATGAGCTTTATATCTCTTGGAAGGTTTGCAAATTGCAAGAGATAGTTAAAAGGCCTGGCCATGCGTGGAAGCTTTTCTCGAATGATAGACACGGCCTTCTCTAGTTCATGCTCATTGCACACTTTAAATCCAAGGTGAGAGGCAACAGACTTTACAGGCTTTATCCAAAATGGGTAATCAACGGTAATCTGGCGTTTATAGTGAGGAGAGTAGGGATTAACAGCACAAAACTTTGGAATGTTATTTGGAACGGACTTCTTTTGTTCAATCCTACTCCAATACTTATGCTCACACTTTAATACTGCTTCAAAGGAAGGGGATGGAAGATTAAAAGGTTTTCTGAGCATGGGGAGCATTGTGCTTATTGGAAAGTCCCAGAAGCCCACAATCGCATCAATCGCTCCATTGAAGTCACGAAGTCTTTTAACCCCTCCAAGGTAAAGCTCTTGGATGGGAATTACTTCTTTTTCTTTAGCGTATTCGTAATCAAAGAGCTTGTGAAAATTGAACTCGTGATCTTTATCAAGGCTTTTTAAGAGCTCTAAATTAAAGTCGTCGGCTCCAAGTACAAAAACATTTTTCTTAGACACTCAACCCTCCTGTTAAGGATTCGTGGATTACGTTGGAAAATATTTTAAATTTATAAAGTAAAGAACGCCATTGGCCCTAATCGATAGTGAACAGAATAAGGCCTTGAAAACGCTTTGATCGTTTAGTTGGCTTATATTTAGTCGAGCAAACATCTAATGTGGCTAGTAGAAGACCCTCTGAAGTTTTGATAAAATATGAAAATGATTGAAATACTTCTGATTCTATTTTTTGCGCTTACTTTTATTGGAATTTGGCTCTATGACAATAAAAGTAAAAAATCTAAAGAGAAAAAATAACAAGCCTAGCTTCGTTTCTATTAGGTGCCTCACACTATCTCAATAAAAATTGAATGAAAGAACCAACCTGGTCAGCTGATTATTAGGCAAAAAAAAAGCCAAGATGGGTTAGATCTTGGCTCGATATCTTAAACTCCCGAAAGAGATTAAAATTAAAATGGGGTGGACGATGGGACTCGAACCCACGACAAACAGAATCACAATCTGCTGCTCTACCAACTGAACTACGCCCACCGCAATAAATTCAGTTCTATCTATATAAGGACTTTTGAGCTTTAAGTCAATTGGATTTTAATGTCTGTGTGCGTCATCTCTTCTTCTAGATCCATTTAAGTGCCTGATTTTCAAACTCTGCTTTGACGATAAGCATCTTTTAGGCCTAAACTTGTTTGAAACAATTATTTTACAAACGTAAGAGGGAATTTATGAAAAGAATTATTTTGGCCGTAGCTGCAATGGTTTGCACAAGTGGTTTCGCGACAACTGTTGGTCTTTCTACCCATCCATTCACAATGAATAAAAGCGTTGTAACCACAGAGTTCAACTCATACCTATCTTCTAAAGGTGGAATGGGTATCACTGCTAAATATTTTCAAAGAGTTAACGGCAAACTAAATGTTGATGCTGGTATTGGCGTAACTGACGGTGAGAGAGCAAATAGATTGTTTGCTGGTGCTGATTATGAACTATTTCCAGACTATGGCAGACAACCAAGAGTTTCAGCTAAGACAATCCTTGAAACTATGGAAGTTGAAGGTGATAGAATTAACTCAATTGCTATCGCTCCAACACTTTCAAAAGGCTTTGCTATCTATGGTAAAGAAGCTTTCCCATTCGTAGCACTTCCAATGAGTGTAGGCCTTAATACTGATGAAGGTACTTACGAGACTTCTACTGCTTTATCTGCTGGTATTACTGGTAGACTACCAATTAGAGGATTTGAGAGCTTGGTTGGTAACCTTGAGACTAACTTCAACCTAAGAAATAGTTATACGGCCCTAGTAATGGGTATCTCAATGCCTCTACAATAAAAATTATGAAAATAGTATTTTCCGACTTCGACGGCACCCTTACTGTTAACGGCAAATTGGGTGCCGTTTTTTTTGAACTTTTAGATATTATCGAAAAAAATGATTCAGAGCTTGTGATTGTCTCAGGGAGATCTCTATCTTGGGGACATTTCCTTCTGACTCATTTTCCTCTAAAGCACGCCATCATGGAAGGTGGGGGAGTGATCCTCACAAAAAATATGGATGGTGTAATTAGTGAAGAGTTTCTTGTATCAGATGCAGATCTTGAAAAGCTAGAAAGAACAACGATAGCCCTACAAGAAGAAGTACCTGAAACCGTTTTATCTGTTGATAGCTTTGGCAGAAAGTCTGATCGTGCAATTGAGTTCTCATTAATGAAACAAACCGATGTGGAAAAGGCCGAAAGTTATCTTTTAAAACATAAGGCACATTTTTCAAGAAGTAATGTTCATGTAAACTTCTGGTTTGGTGATATCTCAAAAAATTATGCTGTTAATTACTTTCTTAAAAACTACACACCTCATATAAATTTAGAAGACACCATTTTTTATGGTGACTCACTAAATGATGAATCGATGTTTGAGAGTTTTCCAAATACAGTAGGTGTATCAAATATTATAAGTGTACTTGATCAGCTTCACCATAAACCTCGAATAATCCTAGAGGGAAAAGAGAACGCTGGAGCTTTAGGGGTTTTGGCCCACCTGAAAGAAGTCTTTAATCAAAGTATCGATTTTTAAAAGAAGTGCTTCAACTGATACATCTGGGAAGTTCTTTTGAATCCAAGGTATGAAATCTCCAGGTAGCCCTGCTTCTAAAAGTAGGGCATCGCTCTCATTAGGATAAGCAATCAATAATGCCATTGCATGTAGAGAGTGACGTGAAAGCTCCATAAGATCATGATCCTCTTCTGTAGCGATACCG
>JAGSHJ010000546.1 GCA_023954595.1 Bacteriovoracaceae bacterium
AGCAATAACATTTTAAATGTAGAGATATCTGTGAAGGAGAGACAGACTGGTCAAATCTCCGTTGGGGCCGGTTACTCGACAGCGACAAAAGGCTTCTTCCAAGCATCAATCTCTCAGAATAACTTCAGAGGTCTAGGACAAAACCTTAACCTGAACGTTTCACTTGCAGAGAATCAAAAGACTTATAATGTTGGTTTCACGGAACCATACTTTCTAGATACCAAATGGACTGCAGGTGCTGATGTTTACAGAACACAAAGTGGATTAATTAGCTCATTTAGTTCTGAAAAATATGGTGCTGATGTGAGAGTGGGTTATCCAATTTTTGAATACACAAGACTCTTTATGACGCTTAGACATGAAGTTACTGATATTCAAAACGTAAGAAACCCAACGGTTGATGAAGATATTGAAAATGGTACAGCTGCAACAGTTCAAATGTCTCTTCGCCACGATAAGCGAAACAATATCT
The DNA here is from genome assembly GCA_023954595.1 of Bacteriovoracaceae bacterium. Classification (GTDB taxonomy): domain Bacteria; phylum Bdellovibrionota; class Bacteriovoracia; order Bacteriovoracales; family Bacteriovoracaceae; genus UBA845. The sequence goes on from JAGSHJ010000546.1 coordinate 473, forward strand.
TTGAGCCAAGTGATGGTCACTACGGTAGTGCTTCACTAGAATACGCTGGTTTTTATGGTGATCAGAAGTGGATGAAGGCCTCATTGGAAGGAAGATTTTATGAGCCTGTTTATAAAGAGCTAGTATTTAGATCAAGAGTAAAGGCAGAGCAATTAATTAAGACATCTGGTCGTGAACTGCCAAGAACTGAGAAGTTCCAAATGGGTGGTTCTCGAAACATGAGAGGTTACGATTACGAAGATATTGGGCCTAAAGAGCTATTAGAGGATGAAATCTCTGGAGAAGAGAGACTATTTAATATTGGTGGTAAATTCTCCCTATTAACAACACTGGAGCTTGAGCATCCACTAATTAAAGAAGCAGGCCTTAAGTGGGTTATATTCTATGATGCCGGCAATGTTTTTGAGGATTCATTTGGCAAAGATAATGATTATACTCTTAGACAGGATTATGGATTTGGATTTAGATGGTTCTCTCCAATCGGTGTGTTAAGATTTGAATTTGGTTACCCGCTAGATCCTGAAGAGGGACAAGAGGGACAACAATTTCACTTTGATATTGGACAATTATTTTAAGTTACTTTGCATTTCACTTACTTGTGAAAGCATAAGGAGGAATAGATGAAAAAATTAATTACAGTTATCGCTTTGGCACTTTCTTTTTCTGCCGCAGCGGAAGTTAAGATAGGTTTGGTAAACATCCAAAAAGTTATCACTTCCATTGGTGAAGGTAAGAGTGTTATGAAAACACTTGAAAAGTCTTTTAAATCAAAGCAAAAAGAAATCAAAGCTGAAGAAGAAGCAATTAAAAAGCTTCAGCAAGACTACCAAAAACAAAGCTCCCTTCTAAGTGATAAGGCCAAGGCCAAGAAAGAGGATGAGATTAGAACAAAAATTGGTACTCTTCAGAGAAAGACAATGGAATATCAAAAGAATATTCAAAACCAAGAGAAGCAACTTAAGAAGCCAATCCTTGAAAAGCTTAAGCCTGTAATAGACGAAGTGAGCAAGAATAAGAGTGTTGCAATGACTTTTGAAGTTTCTTCTTCGCCTGTTGTATATGCTGAAAAGCAAATTGACATCACTGAAGATGTTATCAAGGCATACGACAAAAAACATAAGTAGATCATGAATTTTTCACAATTAAAAAGCGCCGAAGCTTCTCTAGA
>JAGSHJ010000358.1 GCA_023954595.1 Bacteriovoracaceae bacterium
ACCTGTGGACGACTGGAGAGAAGAAAGCGACATTTAAGTACGATGGTGAAAACCTAGTTTACTCCAAAGATATCGAAGGTAACGAATACGAGTACCGCTACGATACAAGCCATAACATGGTGAGAATTGTCTATAATCCAAATCGCAAGAAAAGCGAAGATGAAGACTTTATGAAAATGGATTATGAAGATAAGACATTTTTCATCTCTGAGATCAAAGACAGAAACGGTGAAGTAACAAAATATAAGTATGGAAGTAATCCAAAGCGTCCAAATGATCATTATTGGACTGAGGTTACGAAGACTGGCTTTAACGGTAAGCCTGTTACAAACAAGTACGAATATGAAATTAAAACTAAGCCAGATGGTGCTCGCTATACTTATAGAATCGGGACAAAGATCAACGGTATAAACACTGAAACAATCTATTCCGAGTGTTGTGGCCTTCCACTAAAAATAGCTAGAGGAAAGCACGTAACAAACTTTGAGTATAATGATGACGGGCTTCTGACTAAGAAGACTTCAACTAAGGGTGAGTTTGTTAAGATTGATTATGATAAAGAGCATAAGAAAATCTCTAAAGTTACAAACGCTAAAGGTTGGACGAAGTTTGCTTATGACGACAAAGGCAATCTTGAAAGAGCGGTTAACTCTGCTGGAAAAGCTGTCCTTTTGATCTACAACAGCAAAGATAAGATCTCAAAGATGGTGGATAAAGATAAGAAAACTAAAAAAGTTAGAACATTGTCTTTTAAGTACAATGCTCTTGGTAAGCCAGAAGTGATTGAGATGGATAAGGTTGGTCAAATCCACGTGAGCTATGACAATTATGGGGATATCAAAAGGGTTGAGTCCAAGTCTGGCCATAAGATGGCCATGCAGGTCACTCAGGCCTTCCAGAACCTTCTATCGATCGTTAAGCCTGCTGGCGTTAACTTGAACATGTAATAAATAGAGAGGAAAATATGAAGAAATTTGTAACTTTAAATTTATTTTTGGCCCTATTCTCACTAAGTGCTTTTGCAGGTGAGGAGTCAACTCCTTCTTCTGCTGATCACTGCGCTGAAGAGAGGGTAGCTGATGGCAAGACTGCAGAGTCCTCTAAAGAGGTAGAGCAGGCCGAAGGTTCTAAGACTGATGGTGTTTAATAAAGTTTTACTTAAATACCCTATAGCCGCTCTGAGAGCGGCTTTTTTTTGTCCAAAAATGTTCGTTTCTTAGTCACTGTCAAAAACTTAAACAATTTACAAATGTAGAAGTGTAGTAAAATCAATAGGTTAGTTCTTGAGTGTTTTGGCACGGTGTTCGCATATATAAGTGGTAAGAGAACAACAAGGAGAGAGATTATGAAAAACCTATTTTACACTTTGATCGCAACTACACTTTTAAGCACTTCGGCATTCGCTGCAGGTGTTGACCACGTAAGTACAGATGGAGCAATCTGTGCTGATAGATCTTCTGGTAAGGCAATTACTACAGAGACTCAAGAAATTAGCGTGGATGGTACATCAGTAATTGGTAACTAAGAAATTGATATAATGGCCTTCTGATAGGCCATTGTGAACACCCCTATCCCTTTTCCCTTAAGCCACGCTCTCCCCGGAGCGTGGTTTTTTTTGCAAAAAAACTAGTCGTTTTCCATAATGATTCTTGAAAGGCCATCTCTTTCTTCTTTTCGAAGTTCTTCGAGATAGCTCTCAACTGGCTTTTTGACTGGAGCTATTTGTCGCTTGATAGCTGATTGTGTTTTGTCCACACTGTCTTCGATTGTAGCCTCGATTGAGTCTGGCTCAGAGCTTGTGAACATCTGCTTGCCGTAGGTCTTGGTTGTATTCCATGTTTGTGAAAAACTTTTAGACAGTACCATTTGGATGTTTTCTCCAACAGGGCCTGTGATGTTGTTGAGATGGTCAAATATGTAAGTGTTGTTTACTTGAAAAGATAAAACAATATAGCTTACTGAGAAAGCTATTGATGACTTAAGAACAATACCTAACATTAATTATACCTCTTTTACGTTAACTTTATTGGCAAGAATATAGATTCGACAATCATAGGACTCAATAGAGGTTATAAGCTTATAACCTAGAGACATCTTTAAATCACTGGCCTGGCCATAGTTCTCAAAGGTCTGAGAGCGGCCAATTTGATGAGGCTGTCCTAGCATGCACATAAGGTCAGTTTCCTCTTCAAATACCGTTAGAATGCGTCCAAGAAGGATGTTCATACTCTCTGCAAAGAGAGAGTGGAGTTGATCAATCTGATCAGAGTGAAGCTTCTTCTCGTAGAGATCTACAAGGCACACAGCTTTTCCCGTAAGTTCGCCATCGATACTAAAACTTACACCTATTTCATGGTTAGTTTTCTTATGAATTCTAGAGGCCTTAACAAGTGGTCTTTCAAGCTCAAGGTGTGCTTGATTGTAAATGTTAATCTCTGGGATGATGGAGTTTTGAAAACCCTCCATTAGAAAGTGCTCTTTTGTCTTTCTTTTAACAACTTCTAGACGCATATTTAATCCTCCTCAATCGTTGAGGCAATTTTTCCCAAGGAACCAAGCAAGGTCGCCTTGTCGAAAGGTTTTTGTAAGAAGTCAGCTGCTCCTGCACTAATCGAGTCCATGATTATATTTTCTTGAGCGAGGGAGGAAATCATAACGATATTGATATCGTTAAACATACTGGTTAGCTTGTCTGCGAGTTCGATTCCGCTGATCTCAGGCATTACAACATCAACGATTGCGATGTGTGCCTTGCGGTCTTTGAGGATATTGATCGCTTCCTTAGCGTTGGCAGCTTCTCCGATTACGTTGTAACGGGTATTCTCCAACATCTTTGCAATATTATTTCTAGAAAAGTCCGAGTCATCTACAACTAGAACTCTTAAGTTTCCACCAGCTTCCATGCTTATCTCCTGGTGATATTGTAGCGAATTTAATGGGGATTATGCAAAGTAAAAAAAAAGGGGACCGAAGTGGTCCCCTTTAGGCTTTTTTCTATGCCGCGGCCTGATTGTGCCTTGGCGTATTCTTTTTCTGTGTCTTCTCTTCTTTTTGTGGCTCCCAATCCAGCAGTGCCACTGCTAGAACCTCTTGAAAGTTCTTAACTGGAACAAAGTTTAACTTCTTGCGGTACTTCTCAGGGATCTCAACTAGATCTTTCTGATTTTTCCAAGGAATAATGATTGTCTCGATGCCACATCTCATAGCAGCAAGGGCCTTCTCTTTAATTCCCCCAACCGGCAAAACTTTCCCAGTCAGTGTTATCTCTCCAGTCATTGCGATGTCTTTGCTTACAAATGTTCCTGTAAGTAGGGAAACAATTGATGTAGCCAAAGTGATACCCGCACTCGGTCCATCTTTTGGAGTGGCTCCTTCAGGTACGTGAATATGAACATTATATTTATCGAATATTGTAGGATCGAGGTCGAACGTATTAGCGTTGGCCTTTATATATTCCATAGCAATAGTGGCAGATTCTTTCATCACCTTTCCTAAGTTACCAGTGATGGTAAGATTACCTTTTCCCTTGGAAAGTATTGACTCTATAAATAAAATATCACCTCCTACTCTAG
>JAGSHJ010000475.1 GCA_023954595.1 Bacteriovoracaceae bacterium
AAGATTATTTTGGTGCGGTTGCCAAAATTTAGGCCATTTGAAATTGAAACCTTTTAGAAGGACTGGATAATCTTCGATTTTAAACATTGCAAGTAAACATGCAATCATAAGGATTTCAAATGTTGGAATCGACATCACATACTCTATGCCAATGTGGAAGACTATTCCTGTCACTATTATCTTTTTACGAAACTCGTCAATAAAGATTGAACTTCCCAGCGCTAGTTCTAGAAGTAATGTTCCCCACGTCATTAATTGCAAAATTAACATATTGTCTAAAATGTAGGGGACAGTAAAACGGGTAAAGTCCTCAAGCCTTGTTGCATAATATAATGCACTTCCATCTAACCAATTGGAGCCTTTGGTTTTCTCATAAATAGTAGATAAGTAAACGAAAGCAATCTGGAATTGAATTATTCGGTGTGCCCAAGGCGTGTGTAGTGCCTTTAGGGCGAGACCCTGTCTCTTTGCAAAAAACGCATCTAGGGAGAACTTGTTTGCACAGGGAGCAAAGCACATCATGAATAACAAAATTCTCAAAAGAAGATCAGCTCCATTTTGAAGGTGAATATTGCGCTGACCAAGGGAAGTGATGGTGATAATTAATAATATCGAGGAAAACCTAGTCTTATAGCCGAGCAAAAATCCAAGAAGTGCAATGGAGTGAAGTGAAATTACAAATATTAGAGAGCTATGATTTGCTTCTAGCAGATGGAATAAATTAAAGTGATTTCCATTGAATAGAGTTCGAAAGGAATAGACGCTCTGTAGCCCTTTAGGCCCCCAGAAATCATTGTATGAGCCGATATCTTGTACAAAGGAGAGAATTGCAACTATGGCAATAAGTATCCTGAAGAGGCAAATACCGTCTACAGGTAATTCTTTAAACCAAAAATTGTTCCATTGCCTAGTGATTGTATTAAATTTCATCGAAGCTCCAAGGTATAGAAACTGTGAGTGCGCTCAATTACATCAATCCTTTCCAGATGTTTGAAAAACTTAGCTTTAGGCGAAGGTATGACCCGTACACTTTTAGTTAGAATTACCCTTGCTGGGATTTTAGTATAAGACTTCTCTCCGGCCTTCCTAAGGACCCACCTCGCAGCATCCGGCCATAGGTGACTATTCTTTTTTTGTGCCAAGGCCTGGGTTTGGTACTTTCTAAATCTCTCACCGTACATAAGCTTGTCAGCAAGATCTGTCGGGGATGGAAACTTGAAGCGTTTTTGTGTCTGGTCTGAATATTCAATCAGTGCTTCAACTCTAACAATACGCTTGCCCGGATTTGGAGAGAACATGCTCCATCTTTGGTGGATACTAAAATAGTCTTGTACCAAGTGAACAGGAGTTAATGCCCAATTTAGTATCGGGGCCCTCTTATCTAGGTAGGCAGAGACCATCATAAGAAGAAACATTATAATCGTTATGTTTGGAAGTATTTTTTTCATTTAAGATAGGGAGGAGGCGCGGATGTGCGCCCCCCATTAATGTTAAAGAATTATTGAAGGTCAATTGTACCGTTGTATCCATTGTACCCATTGTAACCGTCATAACCATCATATCCGTCATAACCGTTATAACCGTTGTCGCCACCTTCACAGATTTCGTCACACTCATTTCCATCATCGTCTTCGCCGTGAAGTATTACGTATACAACAGCTACTACAATGATAAGGACTAGGATGTAACTACTGCTTCCTCCTCCGCCAAGGGAGCTTGAGAAAGTAGCACCTGATTCATAAGTGGCATCCATGAAATCCACTGCCGCTTTAGCACCGGCCTCAGCAGACATGTCTTGATCCTTAATTGTGGCCATAAGCTCTTGGTACTCTTTTTTAGTCTTAGAATCCAAGATAGCGTTTGCCATGTAGGCCTGGATCTCTGATGGAGAAACACCTTCTTTCGTCAGATTGATCAAGCTTGTATTAAACTCTTCTTGAACTTGTTTCTTGAAGTATGGATCTTCTTGGTCCCACTCAACTGTTAAATTGTATGCCAGCTTGTCGAAGACGTTTTTGATTAGCTTGTGGTTATCAACCTGAACTACTGAGTCTTGATAGTCTTCAGTTTGTTGATGGTTGAAGTTTGCCGCCAAAGTTGTTTGAGCAAAAAAACTGAGCCCTACTAACAGAGCGATTGTGGATTTGATTTTCATAAGTAACTCCTTTTTATGGTTTGTTTTTCGTAGGAAAAATTATTTATGTGAAGTGTTGGAGTTACAAGTGTGCAAAGGGTGATTCAAAGAATGTGCGGTATGTATTTAAGGTTTGCACGGTATAGGGAACTTAAGAATTATTAAAAAACGAGTAATTTCTTTATGAAGTTTATACTTAAGGTGCTGCTTAGAATTTAAGGACCTAAAACCTTGTGAACTTTGGAGTCATAATGAATA
>JAGSHJ010000090.1 GCA_023954595.1 Bacteriovoracaceae bacterium
ATGGAAACTCTAAGGCAATTAAAGAAGAAGAGTTTATTGGAATTTTTAAGGACTTAAGAGGGGTAGAAGTTACTGATCTTCACTTATGGAGGATTGCTCCCAATGCAAATGCTTGTGAGTTGGTAGTGTACAATAACCAACCTCTTGGAACTGAATTCTATCGAAAGCTAATTCTAGAACACTTCGATATTCAACATTTAATAGTTGAAGAAAGAATTTGTGAACATTAGATTGAATAGTCCATTTCCTCTTTGAATATTCTAGCTTTTTAAGCATTGAGGGCTATTTATTAAATGTATAAGTGATGAATGCTGCCAGAGAATAAAAATAAATTATTAATAAGGCACGCACTCATCACTTTTTAAGGGGCATTAAACTTTCTTATGCAATAAACTCTTCACATGCCTTAACACAATCTCTACAGGTTTGGGCACAAATCTTACAATGTTGATGAATGTCAGAGTGTTTTTCACACTCCTCAGCACAAGCAATGCATACCTCCATACAGGCCTCAATCTGTTTCTTAGCAAAGCTAGTATTAATACTTGCAGGTCTTGCAAGAATTTGAACAGTAGCTTCACATATAGTTGCACAGTCCAAATTTAATCTTATACATGTCCTAAGTTTCTCTAAGTTGTCTTCAGATAAACAAGCATCTGCACAGGTAAAGCAGGTCGTAGAGCAAAGAACCGCTTTTGAAATTAGTTCTTGTCCTTTTTTTGCCTTATCCGCCTGAGGGTGTGAGTTTATCATATTGTTTAATTCTTCCATTTTTCTCTCCTTTTATTCAGTGGATTAGAACCATTGCAAAAATATCGCCGGCAATGGTTAATTGGATATTAATCTCTGAAGTGGTCACAAAAATGCCTTGTAGAACGTAGTTTAAATATAAGAAATAACCCAAACTAGAGGAGATTTACTATGAAAAATATATTGGCATTGTTCTTACTAATCAGTAACACTTGGGCACATGAGTTAGGTTTGAATACTTACCTGAAAATGCAGAAAGCACTTGCAAGAGACGATTTCAAATTGGCATTAACCATTCATAATGAAAAATGTGAAAAAGAATTAGGCCACTATAAAAAAGTGTATAAGTATTGTGACAATAGCTTTAAAGGCATCAAGAACTTAAGAGATGCATTTAAGTCACTGTCAAATCTTTATATAGGTAATGGTAAGACCAAAGAGTTAAATGAGTTAGTGAAAATTCAATGTTCTATGGCCGATGCGAAATGGATTCAAGAAAAAGGTGAGGTCCAGAACCCTTACTTTGGTAAGGCCATGTTAACCTGTGGGGACAAAATTTCGTCTAAGATAGAAACAAACGAAAAACTGTAAACGTATGCTTGTGCAATTTGCGAAGGAAGTGTTGAGGATTCTAATCCATTTATTAGACACACGATTGCAGTCCAGTTTTATTCTAAGCATGTCGTATGACATAATTCGCTAAGTAGACCTAAGATCCATGCAGGGAGAATGTATGGATCTTTTATCTAATTATTTAAAGTTGTCTCCATCTGAGATGAATCGAAGGCGCTTTTTAATTCAAGCAGGCATGGGGTTCTTTGTTACTGGCTTTAATCTAGGACTGCCAATACCTTCTTGGGCAAAAGATGGAGTCACCTCTGGTGAAGGTTTGCATGATAAGACTTTCGATCTTGAATACCGCTACATCCCTTTAAAAATTGATGGAAAGCCAGGCACTGCCACCGCCATCAACGGAACAGTCCCAGCACCACTTCTGCGATGGAAGGAAGGTGATTATGTCAGGTTGAACGTTAAAAACAGTATGATGGATACTGATCACGCTTCTATACATTGGCATGGGGTTCTCCTACCGTTTAGAATGGATGGAGTTCCAGGAATTAACTTCAATGGTATTAAACCTGGTGAGACCTATGAGTATCACTTTAGAGTCAAACAATACGGAACATACTGGTATCACAGCCATTCCTTTTTTCAAGAACAGACTGGTGCTTATGGCCCTATCATTATAGATCCCAAAGATGCGGATCCTATTAAATACGACCGTGAGCACGTCGTGGTCTTGTCGGACTGGACGTCTGAAGATCCTAAGGATGTGTTTCGTAACCTTCATAAATTGGAGGGCTATTATAATTTTCAAAAAAGAACAATATTTGATCTGTTTGAAAATATGAAAAAACAAGGCAAGGAACAGGCCTTAAGAGAATGGCTGTCTTGGGACAAAATGCGGATGAGTCCTGTAGACATTTTGGATGTCACAGGCTTCGCCTACACGTATCTTTTAAATGGTCAGTCACCGGACATGAACTGGTTTGGTGAGTTTAAACCAAAAGAGACCATTCGCTTAAGGGTGATCAATGCAAGTGCTATGACGAACTTTGACGTAAGAATTCCTGGTCTTGATATGGAAGTCGTTATGGCCGACGGAAAACCTGTAAAGTCTGTCAAGGTTCATGAATTTAGAATTGGAGTTGCGGAAACATATGATGTCCTTATTAGACCTACTAAAGAAAAGGCCTATACCTTCTTTGCAGAATCTCAAGATAGAAGTGGCTATGCCAGAGGAACACTTGCACCTAGTAAAGAGATGAAAGCAGAGGTTCCTGATTTGAGACAACGACCAGTAAGGGAGCTTAAAGAAATTGGTATGGAGATGATGGCAAAAAACGTCTTCGGTGGAATGGACAAACACAAAATGAAAGAAATGAAGGCCAAAATGGCCGCAAAAAGGAAAACAAAGAAAGAGAATCCAGATGTTAGGGGACCAATTGGTCCTAGTCCCTTTAGGCCCGATAAGGAGGATCCCGAAGTTGTCATGGTCGTCGAGAATCCAAAATATCGTCTTGATGAACCTGGATTAGGATTAGGCAAAGACGGTTGGAAGGTTCTTAAATACTCAGATCTCAAAAGTGCGGCACCTCAGCCTTATAGTCCTAAAGTAGATCGAGAGATGACCATTAATCTCACCGCTAATATGGAGCGGTATATGTTCTCTCTGGATGGCAAGCGTTTTAGTGATCAGCCAGGGCCACTTCTTTTTAAGCATAATGAGAGGCTTAGACTTTGGATGGTTAATCACACCATGATGGATCACCCGATGCATCTGCACGGCATGTGGATGCAATTAGAAAATAAAAGTCCTCACGACGAGATACCATTTAAACACACTGTGCTTGTAAAGCCGGGAGAAGCTGTCTCTGTTCTTATAACACCTATTGAAAAAGGGGACTGGGCATTTCACTGCCACTTTCTTTATCACCTAGAGGCGGGCATGTTCCAGGTAGCGAGGGTGAAATAATGAAAATCATATGTATATTTTTATTAAGTTTTGGCCTCTTCGCACAAAGCCCCGAGCATCGCGTGATGGATGATTCAAATGAAATTGAGCCCTTTGAGGAAGGCTTTCCTGATTACTTCTATAAGGGGCCTTCTAAAAAGGTGGATGGGTTGCAAAAATACGCCATCGAAAAGCCTGGTGAGGAGATGCAAAATTTTGGTTTTAAACCAGTGCATGATGACCCCGTCTTTGGCTTTGTTTATTTTGATAGGCTTGAAGAGCGATTTGAGGACAAGAGTGACAAGCTCCTGTGGGATATCACTGGGATGGTCGGTCCCAAAAAAGACCAGCTCTTTACAAAAAGTGAGGGGACCTACAATACAGAAACGGGGAAAGAGACAAACTCTCAAAATGAAATTCTCTATGGTCATTTAGTGGATTCATTTTGGTTTGCTCAAGTAGGCTATAGAAGAGATTTCGTTTCTAAAAAAGATGATAGAGAATTCCTTGTCATTAGTGCTCAGGGCATGACGGCCTTTGAGTTTGAAGTAGACGCTGCAGCCTATTTGGAAGACGGTGGTGGTGCTTCGGCCATTCTTGAGGCGGAGTATTCTTTCTTAATTACTCAAAGAAGCCAGCTCATCCCACGCTTTGAAACGGAAGTATCCTCAGAGAAATTGAAAAAATATAATATTGGTGCCGGAATTACAGGCTTTGAATTAGGGCATCGAATTACTTATGAAATTAAAAGAGAGTTTGCTCCGTATATAGGTGCCAGTTGGGAGAAAAAAGTCTTCGAAACCGCTGACTTATTAGATGATGCTGGAGAAGAAACTAGTGAAGGTCTCTTCTTAGTCGGTATCAAAATGGTTTTGTAGGAAGGTGGGTGGCCAAGTCACATCACACAATTAGTAAGTCTTTAATATGGAAAAGATGTAGAAGCTCTTTTCAAAAAAATGTAAGGAGAAATAGATGATCGTTGAAAAGGTGAAAAACTTACCCTTTATTGTAGACCTTCGAAAATACAGATTTGAAAAAGTATTTACCGAGCAGGCCGTCGCGAATTACTTTAGGGGGGTGTACCCTAACTTTACTTCAGCATTGCAATCAGCCCCAGCCACGAAGCCTCTGGGATATGATAACGTTGAAGCTGCCAATATGTATAAAGAAAGAACTAAGCAGATATATAGCACTGATTATCCGGTTCTGTACTGGATGAACAAGTTTAAAGGCCATATAAATTCAATTTTTGATTTTGGCGGCCATATAGGAGTGCATTTCTATAGTTATGAAAAGTATTTGGATTATGCAAATTTAAATCGTTGGCTAGTGTGCGATGTGCCTTCTGTACTTGAAGAAGGCAAGAGGTTTGAAGAGTATAAAAATGATTCGATCCTAGACTTTACTGCAGATTTTGAAATGTGCGAAGGGATTGATTTATTACTTGCGAATGGTTCTATTCAATATGTTGAATGGGAGCTACACGAAAAATTGTCAAATATTAAAGAAAAGCCTCGTTTGGTCATTCTTAATATGACCCCGCTTCATGAGGAGTTCTCTACCATAACATTACAAAGTATCGGCACATCGTTTTGTCCATATTACCTAAGACTAGAAAAAGACTTCGTCCGAGGAATGGAGTCCATTGGTTATAGACTTTTAGACGTATGGAATAATGAGGAAAAGCGTTGCAATATCGCCTTCGAAAAGAAACGTTCACTGGATAAGTATAAAGGAATGGTCTTCTGTCTTGATTAAGGAGAGTAGACCGACGGTGTTTAAGGCCTGGCCGCTTTGGGAATTGTACTTTTCACGTTTTAGAGAGTGCCTCTTCTGTGCGGTTGGGCTATCTTGATACAGGCAATTATCTACGTTTTAGCCAGCCTTTTAAATTTATCAAAAATCCAAACGCAATAAGAGCTGAGAATCCTGCGAGGATTGTGAATACTGTTAGATTCTCGTTCTGTCCAAGCTCACTAAGTATCGGCCTGTACTTGGCAAAGTCTTCGATGAAGTTTTGTATGAGTGATCTATCAGAAGGTGCCAAGCGATTGAAGTAGACATGGTTCATTAGAAAGTAGAGTGCAAAACCCATAACTGATGATAGGACGATTCCAAACTGATTTGTTTTCGAGACAGTTGACTTAAAGCTCTTTGAATCTTTTATATACTCTGAGCTAGCTTCAAACTCAGAAGGGTCTATCATGGAGGAGTTTTCAGCAATCTTGCTTTTTATTATCTCAGAAAGCTTTCCAGTCTCTCCAAGTTTTTTAGCATTGGCCTTCATCGCTTTAATAACTTTTGAGACCACAGGTAGGGGAATTAGAGAGCCTGCGATAGGTAGAAGAACCTTGTAAATTAAAGGTGCTTCTATAAATAAAATAATTACTAGAGGTATCAGTACAAACAGCAATGATATAAGGGAGAACACTTTGTAAGAATTTTCTTTCTGCAACACCTGGTTTTTGATACCTGGAACATAGTAAATATCTACGAGCTTACCAATTTCGTAATTTAAATAGTTTTGGTTGCTGCCTAGAAACAATACTCTTTCACCATGATTATAAAATTCTATTACTGGACGAATGCTGGTGGAGAGAGTTTTCCGTCCGTTAGACACTGAGGTTTGTTTCACCTTTTTGAAAGCTATTATTTTTGCTTGTGTAAGCTTTCCATTTTTTTTGTAGTATGGATTAACTCCACTTACGAGATAATAAAAAAGAAGTCCGATATGAGCAAAGGCCCCCAAAAATATAAGTGGTAGAAAGTCAAAGTCCATAAGCAAACACCTTTATATAAGTTTAGCTTATTTCTATTTGCGATCAAGAAAGGCATTTTATTCTTGAACGGTGGAAGACAGTGAACTCGCTAGGAGATGAAGAGATTGGAACCTTTGTAAAGCTAAGTGTTGTCTGCTCTAATAAATAAAATAGCTTATTTTTTTGCAGGCTTAATCGTAGATTAGCTTTTCTAACTCCTTAGCAATGTAAGCATCATCATCTCCTTCCTTAAGTTTTCGAGACTTTAAGATATCAATAACCTCAATTGGAAGAGAGTCGTATTTACTAAACTCTCTAATAGCAGAGTTCATTAAGTTACTTTTGTATGTTTCGGTGTAAAAGTCTCCAGTTGTATCGCGAACTGACTCTGCCATTTTAATTAAAGCTGCTTTAGGTAATGAACCGCTTAGGGAGCTGAATCCTAAACTTCTCATCGCTTCGGCCTTGACTAAATAGGAAGGATTGTTCGTGGTTATTTTTGCTAGTGCACTTGCAATTGCTGGGGTTATAGCACCACGTATTGCCATCAAAGCGTTTTGTTGAGTATCCAATTCTTCTTCAGGTTTTGAAGCAATTTTAATTAAGGCCTCATGGTCTTTTTCGTCAGATGACTGCATAAAACTCATAAAATAAACTGCCCTCGACCTTTTAGAAGGATCATTATCATTTAAGGCCGTATTTAGGATATCCTCATAACCTTGGGTTCTAGCAATGCGTTTTGCATCCATAATCCTTGTGGCATCCCAGAAATTGTCTATCTTTAATTCGCCTGTGAACACCTTTTTAAATGCCCTGTCAAAATCAGTGTCCTTAGGGTTTATGCAAATAATAGAACTTATGGCCACTTCGCTTGACAGGTTTACAGGGGATACGTCAGAAAATTTCAAATTTGTGGAAAGAATTTTTTTATAGGTATCTGGAAGGGAGCATATATAGTCTTTATCCTCTACGCTTACTCTTTGTTTATATATAGTTGCAACCACGCCTGTGACTTTATCGATCAATTCCTTATCGCTAAGGAGATTTAATTTGTTTAAAGAGTTGGCAAGCTGAAGGCTGTACCGTGGAGAAGTTTCTAATAGTTCATTCAGTGCAGAAGTAAGCTTTGACTTTAATTCTACATTTGAGCTGATCTTGTTTATTATTTCCTGTTCTTCGCTATTAAAAGAATCAATTGTATCTAGAAAGTTGGATATACTTGGAATGTACATTAATGGACGATCGGAATTAAGTTGTTCCTCTACTAGTTCAAGTCGATCCGCAACGGAAAGATCTTCATTCTGTATTAGGCAACTCATCCTTGCGTATTCATCATTAGTATCTATGAACTTGTCTCCACATCTTACACTTTGATGTGCTAATTGGGTAAAGTGAGTAACCTTAAGTGCCTGGTATAGTTCCTTGTTACCCTTGATTACCTTCTCTTTACTTTCAGGAACCTCTCCCTTTAATGCATAATCTTTGTAGATGGATGCAAGTTTCAGGTGTTCAGCAGCTAGGTAGTTCGAGTAGTCATCAACCCTGGCTAAATAAGCATCAACCATATGTTTTACATTCTTCCCGAGTGGGGCAATTGATTTAAAGCCATAAACATGGGGAACATTTGCAAATATCTTGCTGTTCTTCTCCCTGAAACTATCGCCGATAGAGGAGTATCTAGCTCCTGCTATTTGCTCTGCTTGTGATCTTAAAATTCCATCTTCCACCAAAACTTCGATATATTCTTCTGCGGTTCTAGTATCTTCTTTCTTTCCAGCAAGCGTATTGCAACCAAATAAGAAGACTTCCATGGGATTAGATAAAACTCCATCGCAAGTTCTTGAACAGCTATGCTTTTCTAATGTATTTAGATCTAATTTAAAATCGCTTTCGCCGAAGAACGATCCGCCAAAGTGGCCCGAGATTAAAAGTATGTCACACTTTATTTGACTTTGGCATGCACGATCAAACCAATCACTATGTGTTTTATTATCACTTTTAGAAAAATCAGTAAGCTCAATGAATTGGAATTTATTCTTATTTTTACCCTCAGAGAGCTTGGTCTTAAAGGAGTGTAGCTCTTCATCTGAATTGACTGTTATAGAGCAAACAGACCATTTGTTTGGATCTAGGTCTAAGTCCATTGCAAATGATGGTATTGAAATAAAGAGCAAAATAAACTTAAGCATATGAAAGATCCTAACAATAGTTCATATGCTTATCGTCATAATTTTAAATTATCTTATGTCTTTTAAGTAGAAAACGCTCCCTGTTTCAGGGAGCATGAATGTGAATAGATATTAGTAAGCACCACTTGAGTAAATTAGTTCATAACTATGGCTGTATATCTCAAGGATGTTTCCAAATGGATCCTCCATATAAATCATGCGGTAAGGCTTTTCTCCAGGGTAATAATATCGTGGTTCTTTCATCCGACGTTTACCACCAGCTGCCTCAATCTTCTGTGCCAGCCCTTCAACATCCGGGTCCTGAACTGCGAAGTGAAAAATACTCGTTTTCCAGTATTCAAAATTATCCTCTGGTTGAGTTTGATTTTTAAATTCAAAGATTTCAACACCTATTCGGTCCGCAGTAGACAGGTGAGCGATCCTAAAGTTGTCCCAGCCTGCACCAAAAACATCAGTACACATCTCACCAATTGGGCTTTTATCCTCTTTGATCTCAGTTGGCTCCATTATGAGGTACCACCCTAAAACTTCTGTATAAAACTTTGTAGCTTTATCCAGGTCTGGAACTGATATGCCAATGTGGGAAAAGGTTCTTGGATATTGTTTAGTCATGTTCTTTCTCCTTTGTTTCGTTTTTCTTTATCTAGTATGGATCTGATTGTTGATAAGTAAAAATTATGATATTTTATGAAAGTCATAATCTAATGTAATAGTGTGGGGGTAAGATAAATGCTAAATGAGCAATGGCTTAATACTTTTTTAACTCTTGTGGAAGTTGAACACTTCACTCTAACTGCTGACAAGTTGAACATGACCCAGCCCGGTGTTAGTCAGCATGTGAAAAAATTAGAAGAACAAGTTGGAAGGGCATTACTTAATAGAGCGGGTAAGAAATTTGAACTCACACAAGCTGGGGAGATGCTGTACTCCTATGCCCTAAAAAGAATTAAGGAAGAAGAGGAGCTTTTTAATCAGTTAGAAGTGGACTCAGAAGAAGAAGGGCCATGTAAGTTTTCATGCTCTGGTGCTATGGCGACTGTACTGTATCCACACTTTCTAAAACGTCAAAAAAAGTTTCCAGGACTCGTTGTGAGTGTTGAGGCCGCTCCAAATAAATTAATCATTGATAAGGTTATTTCCAATGAAATTGATGTTGGAATTGTTACTCAGTCAACAGTTCTAAGTGAGCTCTCCTATGAGTCCGTAGGCGTTGAAGCACTTTGTCTTGTATTGCCAAAAAAATACTCAAATAAAAAATTAAACTTTTCCGA
>JAGSHJ010000265.1 GCA_023954595.1 Bacteriovoracaceae bacterium
GATTCATGACTTTTAAGCATGAAAAAGATTGATCCAACTAAATAGATCTCCACTGCAGCAAAGGCATAAATAATAAAGAATATGTTGTCTGTAAGAATACTGAAAAGACTTTGTACTATATTGGAGTCCACCAAAAACCTCGTTGAATTGACAATTATATGTAATAGCTTAAACGGACATTAAATTTTTATCAATTAAGCAAAATTTAACCCTGCAACCAGAGACTGGCATTTTTATTGCTTTCAAAAGTCTAAGGAGAATTTATGGGAGAATTTAAACGCAAGGGAGTAATCCACTACAGCGCTCCTCACCATGACGCTATATATGATGAAACACAGAGGTTTATTAAAGGCTTCGCTCGAAAGGCCAACATCTCAACAGAAGTTGCCAGCAAAGTGACTAGAAGCATAACTAAAGATCTAACCCAAGTACTGGATCACAACCTTTCATTAAAGTTCAGACAGCTTCTGCCAGAGGGCCTTAAGAAGGAATGCGAAACCCTAGAACTAGCTTCGCACAAAGACCTACATTTAAACCGAATCTATAACCACATTCAAAACTATAATAAATCACCTAGAGCACCCTCTACTCTTATTAAACAGTTCTGGGCACACCTTACTGGATGGAATATTAAAGACAATTATAATGAAGCAAATCAACTCATCGATAAGTTTCCAAAGGAGTTAAAAAGATTATTTGACCAATAAAACCTGCTGGGTTGAGAATTTCTTAATGCTATGTAAAATGGTGGGTATTTGTATATTTTTATAAAGGAATCTCATGAGTCAAAGTAATTCACTCAACAAACCTGTATTTTACAGTTCAGTAGTCATCATCTTCTTTGTAACTCTCCTCGGAGCGGTAATTCCAGATCGTATTGAACTCTTTTTTAAGGGAATTCAAGCTTGGATAAATACTTCAGCAAGTTGGATGTACATTCTCTCAGTGGCCGTATCGCTTATTTTCTCAACATTTATTATGTTAAGTAAGTATGGAAACATCAGGCTTGGGCCAGATCATTCAGTTCCAGATTATAAATTCGGATCTTGGATTGCCATGCTTTTCTCAGCGGGTATGGGTATTGGACTTTTATTTTTTGGCGTTGCTGAGCCAGTAATGCACTTTCTTGCTCCACCCGTAGGTGATCCTCAATCGATTGAAGCAGCCAGAGAAGCAATGAACATTACATTTTTTCATTGGGGTCTTCATGCTTGGGGTGTTTACGCTCTATTCGCACTATGCTTGGCCTACTTCTCATACCGTCACAAGCTACCTCTGCTTCCAAGATCAATTGTTTATCCAATTTTTGGCAAGAAGATTTTTGGTCCACTAGGACATATGATTGATACATTCGCAGTTGTAGGTACCATGTTTGGTGTTGCAACCTCACTTGGTTTTGGAATCACACAAGTCAACGCAGGCCTTGCATACCTTACGGGTCTTCCACAGACACCTACGATTCAATTTATTCTTATTGCATTGATCACCCTTGCAGCTACAGTTTCAGTAGTTCTGGGTCTTGATGGTGGAATTAAAAAACTATCCAACTTAAATATGTCCATAGCGATCGGTCTTCTTCTAATGGTGATCATTGCTGGACCTACTACTTTGATTTTAAATTCTTTTGTTCAAAACGTAGGTACTTATTTAAGTGGAATTGTCTCTAAAACCTTCAACTTATACTCATATGATCCTAAAGAAGAATGGATTGGTGGTTGGACCCTACTATACTGGGGCTGGTGGGTTTCTTGGTCACCTTTTGTGGGGATGTTTATTGCAAGAATCTCAAGAGGTAGAACGATCAGACAATTTATGACTGGTGTATTGTTTATTCCAGCAGGCTTTACATTTTTATGGATGACAGCTTTTGGAAATACTGCAATTAATGCAATTCTTAATGAAGGCGCAGCAGACTTCGCAGCAGCAGTAAGCACTGATGTTCCTGTGGCCTTATTTAAGTTTTTTGAACTAATGCCTATGTCTTCTCTACTGTCAGTCATCGGTGTTGTTCTAGTTACAACCTTCTTTATTACTTCGTCTGATTCAGGCTCTTTAGTAATTGATACATTAACTAGTGGCGGAGCTGCTGAACCTCCAGTTTGGCAAAGAATTTTTTGGGCAGTAAGTGAAGGTCTTGTAGCAGCAGTACTTCTTTATGCTGGTGGGCTTGGATCTTTACAAACAGCAACAATAACAAGTGCATTTCCTTTAATGATTCTCATTCTTGTCGCTGCCTACTGTTTATTTAAAGAGCTCAGAGAGGATTATGCTCTTAAAGAAGCAGTAAGCGATAGAAGCTCTTCGATTCAATACTCTAGAGCGGATGTTGGTTGGAAAGAACATTTAAGATCTCTTGTTCACTACCCGTCTCTTGATGAAGTTAAAACCTTTATGAATGAAGATGTTGGGCCAGCGATGAAGGCCATGGCCAGTGAGCTAGGTAATAACAAAATCAAAACCAAAGTAACATTTGGTGATGATAGTGCTCACTTCAGTGTTCTTAAAAAGGATGCAGTGGATTTTGTTTATTCAGTGGTTCTTCGTGAATATGCTACGCCAGATTATATACCGGGCGAAACAGAGACTTTCTACAGAGCAGAAGTCTTTCTTTCTCAAGGCGGGCAACATTACAATATCTTCGGGTATACAAGAGAGCAAATAATTGGAGACATCCTTTCACAGTATGAACAACATCTCCAATTTTTACACCTCACTAATAGTGAGCTTTCAGAATAACGATCTAGTTACAAGTTGGGATCTCGTACTCTTTTTCAAAAAGGCGAGGTCCATTCGGGTACCTTGGGTGAGACTTTCTTACAGGTACCTGGATTACTTTATTATAGCTGTGCTCTGTAGCAATACGCTGTGAACATCCAGGAAATACACATCTATAAGTTGTGTAGCTATTTGGAACTGTTACATAAGCAGATGATTCTTCAGAGCATGCTTTATAACCACGGCCTAGGTGCTCAGAAGCAGCACAAGTCACGATCGGGTACATACTCTTAAGAGTTTTTTGGTCTTCACTCATACAAAAGTATTCAATACTAATGCTTGTTCCACCCATAGCATCAGCAATATTAATTTCTGGAAAGTGTGCTTTCATAGTACGAGAGTTTTTAATCTCCTCAAAGCTTACAACTTCATTTCCAAAGGCTGAAAATGAGCCTAAAAAGATGGCCAGAACTGTAAAAGTTATTGTTTTCATAAGGTTCTCCTTTTTTGTATTAAATAAAATACATTCATTCGTTTTTTGGGGTGCCTTTAACCTAACGCAGCAATAGATAAGTCTCAACCGATGTGAAATAACTTCATACTTTTAATATTTTAGATAGGAGTCGTTTTTGCAGTTTCTATTAAAATGAGAATGTATTTGGGATTTATTATATTTTTCTTAATAGGGGCCTGTGTGGTTCACCCTCCTCAAAGGGTTTATAGAGTCGACCCAGATGCCCAAACTTCGCAGCAAAGACAGCAGCAAGTAGAAAAGTGGGATTATTTCATACTTCACACACCGCAAGGCCCTAAAATCAGGAGAAAGCGCATAGAGACGATTTAATCTTGTCTGTATCTTCCAGTTTTCTTTTGCCAGTTAAAAAGCTTCTGATTTTGTTTTTCTTGGTAACTATCGTAGTCATTCTCATAAAGTAGCCAATAGGGGGCCTCATCAAGGCCTTCATCACCTTCTACTTGTTGTTGAGCAACAGGTGCTCCAGGGTCAAATTTTTTAAATCTTGCAACGTTATAGAAGTCACTGCCTTCAATCAGGCCAGGCCCTGGATCTAGCTCCACATCACCAATAGTCACTTCCTTGTAAAAGGTTTGCCCAAAGGCCAAACTTATAACGGTGCCAAAAATGAATAAAATCTTCATCATACACTCTCCAAGGTGAGATTTTTGCAATTCCTGTACCTAGAGCACTGGAGGTATTAATGACTGAGCATTATGCAGATATAACAACAGTAGATAAAAACATAGAAGTGAAGCTTGGAAGTAGTATCATCTCCCAGTCATCTCAGGCGTTAAAGTTAATCGAAACCTATGACGGTAAACAGTATCCAGAGATCTATTATTTTCCAAAAGATGCAATCAATACACCCTTAACTAGTAGTGAACATGAAACTAATTGTCCATTAAAAGGGAAGGCCAGCTATTGGGATTTGGAGATTAATGGCAAAACATTTAAGAATGCGGCCTGGTCCTACGAAGACCCAAATAAAGAGGTCGAACAAATCAGGGGCTGGGTTGCTTTTAATTTAGACGAGATAGGGGCCAATCTTCATATTTAAAAGATCATTGTAATTGGCAGCACTACACATACGTAAAACAGGGCCACTAAGATAGCGATCATCATCAATAGCCAAAGTACTGAGCGTTGTTTTTGTCCTCTTGGGTTGGCCAATTCTTTTTCCATCAGAGCGGTGTTTTTTAGATTTGCACGCCAGAAGATATCAAACATATCACCCAATATAGGGATTGCCCCTATGACGGAGTCAATAGCGACATTTAGGATCATTCTTGTGATAGTGGCCTTGGACATGTTCATAGACC
>JAGSHJ010000334.1 GCA_023954595.1 Bacteriovoracaceae bacterium
ATTTTTTGGAAACGACGGGTCAAACTTTACCCTTGTGAACCTCTCCTCTTCTGCTGCTGCGACTAATTCCCCATCAACAAAAAGAGCTGCGGCGGAATTGTGATAGAAGCCGGAAATGCCAACAATTATAGCCATTTCTGTTAAACGAGTATTCCCATAGATTTAAGCTTCTCTAGGAGTCGGTCCAAATATTCTTCGGCCGCTAACCCCTCAAAAGAATACGCTTGCTCAAGTTGTGAAATCGCCTCTTTTTTACTGTTATTTTCCAGATATACCTCTATAGCAAGGCTATCATGCTCTTCTAGGCGAAATACCTTTTCGCTCTCATAGCCAATAAAACAGATACGAGAACCATCTCGAACCTTCATGTACTCAGTACAAACCTTAAGCAAATTGACACCCTCAAGAAATTTTGGTTAGCGTTATTGTGCTGTAATATGTTAATATAGTACCATTAACTTTAACAAGGTTTAAAAAATCGATGAAAAAGCTAGTATTAACCTCAACTTCAGAGATTGAGATTGAAGAATTATCTCTAGAAGAGTTTTTTAAGCAATGGGAAATCCATGATTCCTTTTATGAGGAACAGATTACTGCCTTTGCCCATACTTGCTGTTCTACGACCTAAAATATGTTAGTAATAGGTGTTCAGCTCCGTGAAGATACGGAAATTGATTCGATCACAACCTCCTACATAAAAGTAAAAACCAAACATTCCCGATTCGTCATACTCCCCCTGGCCAGTGAGCTTGAATACCAAACAGTAAAAGAGCTTAAATACCAAACAGTGAGATTAGTAGATTTTACGCAAGATCTCATTGAGAAACTCTGTCTGCTTAAACTAGTCGACTTCACAATTGAGTTTTCTGAAAATGCACAAATATGTTTAAATCTAGGCTCCTTAAAATTATTGAATCAAAAAGAGCTCTCACAAATATCTAATGACCAATTCATTTTAAAAGACCATATCAAGTCTGAAGACAATAACGGATTCACGACATTAATATTCCTAGATTCGGATTGTAGAGCAACTCTGAGATCAGAAGACTATATAAGTTTTTGTCAGGAATTAAAAAACAACGCCAACCTCCAACATTCACTAAGACGTCTTAGTCTTAATAAAGAAATTGGCGATCAGCCCCTATCACACAAAACAAGAGCATTACTCAGTGACAAAGAATTTATGACTTCAAGGCTTGAGTATAAAGCAGCTCCTTATGAACCAGATCAATCCAAACTTACAAATGCACTAAGACCATTGGCCAGAAGAACATACAGTAATATAAATCCTGGCCTTCATGATAAAGATATCGAGGATTTACTGGTCACTCTTTATTCAACATATGAAATAGATGAAAAGCTTACTCGCCTCTATCCTAGTGCAGGTGGACTGCACTCCGTTGGTGTGGATCTATTTAACTTAAAGGATCGAAGTTACTTTAGTTTTTCTCCAGATAGAAAAAGACTTATTGAGCGCACGCTCGATCAGAATCACCTAGAAGGGCTTAAGCGCAGTATCTTTAAAACCTGGAAAGGAAGTAAAGATGTTGAACATTTACTCATTCTAAAAGGTGATTACTCCAAGCTTAATCAAAAATATCAAGGTGGAGAACTATCAAACTCCTTACTAGAAGCAGGTGGAATTGGATTATTAATACAGATTCTCGCGACACAAAAAGACATGCGCACGTGTTATGTTTCAAATGTCTTTCACTCTAAGCTTGTGGAAATAACAGATGAGCCTAACAGCATGTTTCTTCTAGGCATCCTAATAGGTAAATAGACGTGAAAACCATCTTTATAATTCCTGCATATAAAGACGCCGATTACTTAGAGGGATGTGTTAAATCTATTCAAGCTCAGACTGCGGCAGACCAAATCGAAGATATCATTCTCGTAGAGAATGGTTCAAGAGAACTTGAGGCCCAGGCAATATCGCTGGGTATTAAATATACCCATTCAAAAGTAAAAAATAGGGCCTCTGCAAGAAACCATGCGCTACAGCTTCCCTCTAATTACTACTATGCTTTTATTGATGTGGACGTTGTACTGAGTCCACAATGGCTAGAGCACATGCTTGCAGAACTTAGCCCTTGCACCGTCGCAACAGGTTCAACCACTCACGTTGGCGGTTCAAAGCTTTTAAATGAAATAAGAGGCTTAATCTATAACAGACGAATAAACAGCAGGCTTCCAAGTCTTAACTCCTCAAATTTAATAATAGATGGAAATACCTTCCACAAGGTTCAAGGTTTTAAAGAAGTCTATAAAAGAGCTGAAGACACATTTTTAACTCTAGAGCTTAGTCGCAATTTGTCTGAGATTACTAAAAATCCAAATGCCAAATGCGCAGTTCATTGCAATCATAGCTTTTTAAGCTTCATTATACCTAGGGCCTTTAGTAGTGCGTTTCACTTTGGGAAAATGGTTAAATCCAATAACCTATTCACTATGGCAAGAATGAGCTTTATAGAGCTACTACTGTCAGAAATAAAAAGAAAAAGCTCCACCTCATGGGCCGCACATATATTTTATGTATGGATATTTTTACTTGAGTACGTAGCTTTTAAACTAGCAAGAGCAGAGCAGAAATTTAAACTCGACCGATTGCACTCAAGCTACATCCCTATTGTTATTAATGATAAGATATATATTCTAAATAAATACTGGTGTGCACTAAAAGTAGGTAGCAAACCTTCCTGCTTATTTAATTATAAATACGGTGTAAAGCTTTCTATTAATTCGGAGGGTTTGGCAGACGCAGTAAATAAACTAATGGATAGAAAATCTAATAACAATACTAATAGCCTTCAAATGGGACCTGATCAGATGGATCAGCTCATCAAGGCCAAAGTTTTAATGACACCTTAATTATGTATATAACTTCTAAAAATTTGAATAAGAGCATTATTGAGGCGGCATTTGCCCTTCAATCCAAACAATGGTCTTGGATAGAGTATACAGAAATTAAAACTGCTCCAATCAATGGAACCTTGATCCAATTAGAGCTCCCTTTCTTCTTCGCTCCACACTTTTTAGAAAAAGCTCAGATTGCATCTCATAAATACAAAGAAACTCTCATCCCCTATTTAGAAGTGATAAATGCAAGCGACGCTCATCCAAAAAAGTTAAAAGCACTGCATAGCTTGCAAGCTTATAATAGATACCACTATGGAAGTGATCCAAAGGTCTCAGCATTCAATTTCCAAGAATTTATAAGCATCACTAATTTAGGCCATCAAGGACAACAACGCAGATATTTGAAAAGCTTGGATGTTTTTCTGGATATAAAAGAGCTCAATGATACGGATATCAAAAGGTTTGATTCTATTTGGTCTAATGACTTAGCGGACATCTGGAAAAAAGATGACGTAATCTTTGTAAAGAGAGACGAGCATATATTTACTTTCCCCATGGCATTCGAAGATTATGCACTCGATATATATCAGAAATTCTTAAGAGCAAACACTTCAACAATTACAGTGACGCCCACAAGTGAGCTGCACAGAAAGTTACTCAAAAAGATAATGGGAGATCATGTCGAATTTACACCATGAGATATTCAGCCTATGCCAACAGGTGATTCACAATATACCGAGGGATTCACATCTAATCTTCCCAGGTCGCTCACCTCTTCCAGTTGCCGCAAACTTAAAAAAGATTATCCCTGAAAGGGTTAGTAATATTCCTATATCCAGGCTTCACGACATGAAAACTAATCGTGAGCTACCAAAAGATCTAAAGGCCCACTTTGATACGTGGCTAAATATAAAAAATGAAAGCACCATAGTAATCATAGATTATGTTGAATCAGGTGTTTCTTTATACAACTTTTACAAACTACTCAATC
>JAGSHJ010000528.1 GCA_023954595.1 Bacteriovoracaceae bacterium
GCGTAAAAGAGTTAAAACCGACTTGATCGGATTGGGCACACTTTGCGCTATTGCTGTATGGGTAAATCGATCTATAATATATGCTATGCGAAAAATTATTCTGATAGATGACGATACCCTTATACATCAACTGTGGAGATTTGCGGCCTTTGACGCAAAGATAGAGCTGGATTGCTTTGAGACAATTAACGAGTTTTTGAAAAAGAGCAAAAGAATCCCCAAAGACTCTGTTGTGTATATCGACTCTGAGCTCAGAGGTGGAATAAGAGGTGAGGAAGAGGCCTGGCGAGTGAAAGAGGCGGGTTTTGAAAATATCTATATTGCTACTGGGTATGATGAAGATGATGTGGATGCCCCGGACTTTGTTTTAGGAGTTGTTGGCAAACGGCCTGAATTCTAAATTGTGATTCCAAAACCAGCGTGATAAATTCAAGTTTATGAAAATCCTACTTACCGGTGTTGCCGGATTTATCGCATCAAAGACAGCTGAACTATTACTTGAACAGGGACACGAAGTTGTGGGCCTTGATAATATGAATGACTACTATGATGTGGAACTAAAAAAACATCGTTTGTCATTTTTTGATGATAAGGACAACTTTGAATTTCATAACATTGATATAGAAGACCTTGAGGCCCTTGAGGTTTTATTTCAAAAACACAAATTTGATTGTGTATTAAATCTTGCTGCCAGAGCAGGAGTTAGATACTCAATTGAGAACCCACACATTTACATGAGTACAAATGCTCAGGGCTCTTTAAATATTTTAGAGCTCATGAAAAAGTACGATGTTAAAAAATATGTTCTTGCATCTACAAGCTCTTTGTATGCAGGACTGCCTATGCCATTCAAGGAAGATCTGGCGGTAAATACTCCAATTTCTCCATACGCTGCTACAAAGAAAGCGGCAGAGTCCATGGCCTACACGTATCATCACCTTTTTGGAATCGATGTATCAATTGTGCGCTACTTTACTGTTTATGGGCCAGCATCACGTCCGGACATGGCACAATTTAGATTCATGAGATGGATTGATGAAGGTAAACCTATTCAGCTTTTTGGAGATGGCACTCAAGCACGAGACTTCACTTACGTTGATGACATCGCCAGAGGAACGATCCTTGCCATGAAGCCACTAGGCTATGAGATTATTAATCTTGGTGGTGGAAAGAACCCTGTAAGTGTAAATGAGATGATCTCTATTCTTGAGAAAAACCTAGGTAAAAGCGCAAAGGTAGAAAACCTTCCATTCAATAAGGCCGACATGAAAGAAACCTGGGCCGACATCACAAAGGCCAAAGCCCTTCTAGGATGGGAGCCCCAGGTGGAGCTCACTGAAGGACTTTCTCGCTGTGTTCAGAGCTATATTGAAAATGCTGAGGTTCAGAAGAAAGTTCGCCTTGATTGATTATGCTTGTGTGAATTTTTGGAAACGTAAGTTTAAAACTTGTACCTTTTTCTTTGGGATTGTACTTAATCTTTCCTCCGATACTTTCTAGATATGCCTTGGCTTGGAAAAGTCCAATACCATTTCCACTTGGTTTAGTTGAAAAGTTTTGTTTGAATAAACTTTTTCGCGAATTAATATCAATTCCACACCCATAGTCTCTCACTATGATAGATATCTCCTCGTTCACTTGAAATAAATCAATGTCTACTAAAGTAGGTCTATTAGATGAGTAGGATTCGACTGAATTATTAACGAGATTGGATAGAACCCTTTCTAATTTGTGCCACCTCGAATCTAATTTGATTTCTGGGTCATGTACATTAAGGTTAATTTTTAAACCACTTTGATTATGCTCTAATTCTTTTGTTTTACAAAAATCAAAAA
>JAGSHJ010000423.1 GCA_023954595.1 Bacteriovoracaceae bacterium
CATACAACCGGCCGAGCTTAGCTATAGTGGAACAACTTTCACTGAAGAATTATCTCTTACATATGATGCTAATACGATGGCGATTTATCATATGGATGGAACTCTTGGAAATACAACGACATTTGTAGATGATAGCTCACTTTCATCTCCAGTAAATCTAACGGCAGTTGGTGGAACACCGTCGTTATCAAGTGTTCAGTCTAAGTTTGGTGCTGCCTCTTATAGAACATCAGGACCATATCTAGAAACAGGCTTAAACTCTGCCTTTGATTTTTCTGGAGACTTTACAGCTGAGACATGGGTTTATCTGGATGCAGGATTATTAACAACTTATTCGTCCGTAGGTCTGATTGCACTAGAAGGCAGCTCTACAACAAATGCGTGGCAAGTAAATGCAAATAACGATGGAAGCCTTACTCTCTATGGAGATAATGCAGGAACTCAAACTTCAGTTGCTAGCTCATCTACTTCACTAATATCAGAAGGAACTTGGCACCACATTGCTGTAGTCAAGAATGGTTCAGGTGCCGGATCTTGGGATGTTTACCTTGATGGTACATCAGTAATTAATACTGATGCAGATGCTTACTGGACTACCGGAAATCATAACTTCACTGTTGGTGTAGATATTTGGAATACTTCAACTACTGTTGAGGGGTACTTTGATGAAGTAAGAGTAAGTGATAATGCGAGATATACAGCAGGATTTACGCCTCAGACAGCGCAATTCGGATCTAATGCCTATGTCGGTCGTATTGCGAACTCACTCACTGTAACACTCGCGAACGGAACTTTTACCGGGACAAATGGGGATGATTTCGTAACAGGATCTAAGGTTACAATAACTAACCTTCCTACCGGGCTCACTGCGAAAGTCACTCGAGATAGTGATACACAAGTAACAGTAACTCTTGAGGGAGAGGCAACCAATCATGTAGATGGCGTTGATGATATCTCTAACTTCCAGGTTACCTTCGAAGACACAGCTTTCAATGGTGGTATAAGTGCCGCAAATGTTACTAATTATGACGAAACTAGCATAGTAATCGATTACCTCGACTAAATAAGAACTCAATACAAATTTCCATTACTTATGATGTAGCTTTCATTTGACTACTCACTGCACCAAGTTTAGTATCCGGATACTTTCAAAATTCACAAATTGGAGATTTAAATGACTGAAAAGGTTTCTGAAATATTTAACCCTGAACTATGGGATGTTGTACCTGGCTTTGATTTCACAGATATCACTTATCACCGTGCAAAAGATCAAGGAACAGTGAGAATTGCCTTCAACAGACCTGAAGTAAGAAACGCGTTTAGACCTCAAACTGTAGATGAATTATATAGAGCACTAGATCATGCACGTATGTGGTCTGATGTTGGTGTTGTACTTATCACTGGAAATGGACCATCACCAAAAGATGGTGGTTGGGCATTCTGCTCTGGTGGAGATCAGAGAATTCGTGGAAAAGATGGATATAAGTATGTAAGCGAAGATGGAATACCAGATCCAGCAAAGCTTGGTCGTCTTCACATTCTTGAAGTTCAAAGACTCATTCGCTTTATGCCCAAAATTGTTGTGGCAGTTGTTCCTGGTTGGGCAGTTGGTGGTGGTCACTCTCTACACGTTGTATGTGATCTTACTCTTGCTTCAAAAGAGCATGCAGTATTCAAGCAGACAGATCCAGATGTGGCCTCATTTGATTCAGGTTATGGTTCAGCATACCTTGCAAGACAATGTGGACAAAAAAGAGCAA
This sequence comes from Bacteriovoracaceae bacterium, assembly GCA_023954595.1. GTDB lineage: Bacteria > Bdellovibrionota > Bacteriovoracia > Bacteriovoracales > Bacteriovoracaceae > UBA845. The sequence continues at coordinate 1,761 of JAGSHJ010000423.1, forward strand.
GAGAGATCTTCTTCTGTGGGTTTAATTATTCGGCAGATGAAGCATTTGATATGGGAATGATTAATAGATCTATTCCTCATGACGAACTAGAGGTTGAAGCTCTTAGATGGTCAAAGGAAATGAACTCAAAATCTCCAACAGCAATGAGAATGCTTAAGTTTGGTTTCAACCTTCTTGATGATGGAATGGTTGGACAGCAACTATTTGCAGGTGAAGCAACAAGACTTGCTTATGGAACTGACGAAGCAACTGAAGGTAGAACTGCATTTCTAGAAAAAAGAGATCAGGACTTTTCTTCATACCCTTGGCATTACTAAGAAGTGTTAGGTTTAGTTCTTCTTACATTAGCATGTGCAATTTGGGGTCTTGGCTTTGCTGGGACTCGTTGGACACTTTTAGACTACTCTCCAGTTTGGTCTCATTGTTTACGCTATGTATTTGCAGGATCAATGGCGCTACCATTACTTGTTTATAGAAGAGGCTTTACTCATATTAAGGGAGCTTTCATTTGCTCCCTGTTTCTTATGGCCGGACTACAGTTTCAAACAATTGGTATTGCCCACACAACAATGGCAAAGTCTGGTTTCCTAACTGTATTCTATTCAGTGTTCACACCAATTCTTGCCGTTATCTTTTTAAAGCAAAAGCTGAGAAAGACCTTCTGGGGACTTCTAGTTGTCGCAATGTTTGGGATGTTTCTGATGTGCGATCTCAAGCTTGATGGCTTTAATAAGGGAGATCTCTTTGTTCTCGTTTCGGCGCTATTTTTCTCACTGCATATCCTAGCAGTAGATCACTATGCGGAAGAAGTAGATTCAATGAACTTTAATTTTCTTCAGTGTTTCTTTATGGGAATTCAAGGTATCTCATTAGGCTTATTCTTAGAGGGTCCAGTGAGTCTTGCTCCACTATTTAAGGCAAGTGCCCTTACTTTTCCATCTAGTCTCATAGGCTTTGTTATACTCTCAGTCTTCTCTTCTTTAATCGCTTTCTCATTACAGATTTTTGCACAGAAGAGAACTCCTCCACATATTGTTGGGCTAGTATTTCTAAGTGAGTCTATCTTTGCGAGTATATTCGGCCGCGTCTTCTTCAATGAGATCATCACGTCAAAAGGTTTCATGGGAGCAATAATTATTCTTATTGCAGTCGCACTAATTCCAAAATTTGCTCAAATCCAAAAGCCTGCTCACTAGGAACAGGCAGGCCAAAGCAA
>JAGSHJ010000416.1 GCA_023954595.1 Bacteriovoracaceae bacterium
AGAGTTGTGCATGTATATTTGCATGACTTTCATAATTTCCCCCCGCGAGGTTAGCATGACTGAAGGTTTATTCTATTTATTTATCGTTCTGGCAACAATCCAGCTTATTGTAAAAATCGTTCTTAATTACGTAAACCTTAATTATGTTCGAAAACGCCAAGACAGTGTTCCTGCAGAATTCTCAGACAAGATAGATCTTGAAAGCCATAAAAAGGCAGCTAATTACACTGTAGCTAAAATGAAGTTTAACTCAGTGAGCACTGCCTGGCATTATGTTCTACTGATGTTTTGGATAGCATTTGGTGGATTAAATATGCTTGATCAATGGGCAAGAAGCTTTGGTGTGGAGACAACGCCTACTGCTTTTATTTTTGTAGCTGCATTAGCACTTATTAGCATGCTCTTGGGACTTCCTGAGGCGATCTATCACACATTTGTTCTTGAAGAGAAGTTTGGCTTTAATAAAACAACTCCAGCTCTATTTGTTAAAGATAAAATTAAAGAGTTAATTGTATCTGCAGTGATTGGACTTCCATTTTTCTACGCTTTAATGAAAATCATGGAAGGACTTGGGTCAAGCTGGTGGTTTTTCGCAGCAAGTTTCATGCTTGGCTTCCAATTCATCATGTTATGGGCATACCCAAGATTCATAGCTCCTCTATTTAACAAATTCTCTAAACTGGAAGACGACTCTCTTGTTCAAGAGATCGAAAAGCTATCAAAAAGAATTGATTTAAACTTCAAAGACTACTATGTGATGAACGCAAGTATTAGAAGCTCACATGGAAATGCTTACTTCACAGGCTTTGGTAAAAATAAAAGAATCGTATTTTTTGACACACTTTTAAAAAGCTTGGCACCACAGGAGATAATCTCAGTTCTAGCTCATGAGCTAGGACACTTAAAGAGAAAACACATCCTCAAGAGCATGGCGATCATGTCAGTGTTTCTATTTGTAGGCTTCTACATCCTAGGTCTTTCTTATGACTCAGAAGTGTTCTACTCAGCTCACAAAGTTCAGAACCCATCGAGCTACATGGCCTTAGTACTATTTATGTATCTAGTGCCTGTTTACACATTTCCAATGACACCAATAAGTGCCTGGTTTAGTAGAAAGAACGAATATGAAGCGGATGAGTTTGCAGTTAAAAATGCTAGCGGACAAGAACTGATTTCTGCACTAGTGAAGATGTATAAAGACAACTCAAGCTCTCTTACACCTAGTCCAGTTTATTCAAAATTCTACTTCTCTCACCCACCAGCGGCCGAGAGAGTAAAATTCATCAAATCACAAATATAATTAAGTATAGATGGAGTCCATTATGGACTCCTCTAAAAACTCCAAATAAGGCTTTCTAAATCTTTCAGTTTCATTGTGAAGCTCATGCCACCCACCTTTTGAAACATAAAGCTTTGCGTGTTTTTCGACCTTCTGAAAGTATTCGATACATGCCTTGGCGTTTACCAACACATCCTCAGAACCAATTGCCACATACAAATCACTTTTAATTCTCAAAGGCCTTGAGAAGACCTCACGAGACTTGGCCAATATCTCTAAAAATAAATGTGAGTGGATCTTTAAGATATTCAGAGGATCACTGACATAATTTCCATACACCCTTGGATCGTGAGAGAGTTTTTTTAAGTCCAATACGCCCTTGAGCTTTATAGACACAGGGGCATTTGCCAACAATCTATTAAATTTAAGTGGAGATATTCTAAAGAACTCACCTAATGCGCCGGATGCGGCCACAGCTGGAGAAGAGAGAAATACTTTCTCTGGATAAAAGTCTTCTGAAACTTTTTGTTGCATATACGCAGAAGTAATTAATCCCCCCATAGAGTGACCAAATAATATGTGGCGTTTCATATCGTATTCTTTTCTTAGAAATTGAACTACATCATCTAGATCTTCTACAAAGTCGTCAAAGCTATCAACATTAGCTCGCTCACCTTCACTGTTTCCGTGACCACGAAGATCATAGATACAAACACTAAAGTACTGAGAGAACATTTTAAAAAAGTGAGAATGTCGAGCGGCGTGCTCCCCTAATCCATGAGTAACGATAATCCACACAGGACTGCCATTCTCAATCATTTGGCAATTTAGCTTGATATTATCTTTGGTTTCTACGACTTTTGTCTCACTGATCATAATTCACCACTTTTTTTTTGTTTTAAAGTTGCCCTACTATATGCATAATATGGGCATGTATTGTCCTGTTTGCTTTAATGATACCCTAAAAATAGCTTCTAGTGGAGTGGTTAAAATGTCGTTCAACGGCAAGTCTAAGGCCACAAGCCAGTTTTTCTACAATTTAAAAGAAGAAAATGACGCCCAGATTTATAAAAAGCTAACTACAGTCATTGAAGATTACTTCTCATGGTATGAAAACTTTCAAAATAAAGATGAAATTGAAGAAGTCTCACTAGTCTCAAGCGATTTTAGATGCAGTAGTGGCTGTGGACTTGGTCCTCACTTTTCTTTAAGTGTTGTTAATCTGGTAGTTCCAAAAGAGAACGTGATTAAGGCCGTTAGGGAGTTGGCGGACAGGCATGCACTGAAGCTTGGCCGCGCTTTTTCTTAGACACCTAGGTTGAGTTTAAATTCTAGTTCTATAAACCCGTTATATTTAAAATCATTCATTTCAAGCTTTTTAATCGAGAAGAAAGTATCGAATCTCAATTGATTGCTTTTTTCTAAAAGAGGAACAAGGTTGCTGTTGGTTGTCTCTAAGTTTGCACAAAGATTAACGCTACATCTTTCAAATTTTCTAACACCTAAATTAGAAATCTGCCCATGCCTTTGCTCTATTAATTCATCAAATCTGTTAAAACTACCGCTTGTCTTCATCTCAATATAAATATTATTTCCCACAGTCGAGAATGACTTTAAAACATCTTTATAAGCATCTTCTCTTAGCTCTCTTACCAATTCTAATTTCTGTGCTTTACTCAATTCTCTCTCAAGCCTTAAGATCCCTGTTTTGTGTACATCAGTATCTAGTCTTTGTTTTTTTCTGTATTTAGTATCA
>JAGSHJ010000210.1 GCA_023954595.1 Bacteriovoracaceae bacterium
GGAAACTTTCTTTGAGGTCAATGGAAGCGTTATTTGATTGGGTGAACTTAGGTGTTAAAGCTATATAGAAGCTGTGAATTGGTTTCAATAGTTTTTCGCTCTTCAAATTCTCTGAGATATAAAGAACAAACTCGTTTGATTCGTTTAAATCAATAAAACACCAAGAGTTAGAAATCTTGAATGACTTTTCTGTATTCTTTTTGAAGTCTGCTGAAATCATACACCATTTAAACTCGGGGGAGTTTTCCCTGGTGACTTTTGGCCAGATGACATTGTCTATGTATAGTGAAACAGCGTGAATACTGTCAGGTGGAGGAGTGTGATCCGACATTATCTTTTTGAATTCACTTAAAAGCTCTTCCGCTGATTTTTGTGGCTTTGTCATTTAGTCTCCTATTGTTAACTAGCTAGATTATTGGTTTTAAAATCTACAAGTTCATGAGAAAGAATATTTATGCGTATACCACGTTCCCGGGCCCATTTGATGATAGGGGTGCGTATGCTCTCTCCATGCATGAGCCACCAGTTGCCGTATTTGTCTTCGCGGGCACGCTCCTTCCAGCGCATGCTATAAACTTCAGTGAAACTTAACACTCGCTCGTCCTTTTCCGGGGTTGGGTTAGTTAGGATCCATTCTATTTCCCAGTCTTTGAACTCATGATCCACAAACCAACGTTTGCCGGGGACGACTTCTATCCGTGCTAGTGAGTAGCGTTTACTATTGGTCAGATTTTCAAAAAAGCTTATTAACTCTTCTTCCTTATCTTTCTTCACGAAATCGTCCTCCTGGTGCTGGTAATTATCTAAGCGGCCTTTATGAGCTTCAGCTTTTGCTCGAGACTGCTTGGAAATAAGATCCTTCCTGTTGATTCATCCCCAAATATTCTGACAGAGTTATCTCCAGTGACCCAGAGCTCTCCGGTAAGATAGGCGGCCACGGCATCTAGTGCATCTGACTTTTTGCTCTTGCTCGCGAAAGACTCGAAGATCTTTCTCACTTCCTTCATGTCCTTGAAGTGTTCTGGGTACTTCTTCACTAGCTTAGAAAAAAGTTCATTGCAGTAATCGTGGATATGCTCTCCTGATGATTTGTATTCAATGGAACCATACATCTCTAAGAGTTCATAAATTGAGATTACCGGATGGACTTCAACGATATATTTGCCACCCTCCTTGATTTCAGAGACATCGTTAATCAACTTAAAAGGGAGGTTGTCGCTTACATCAAATTTAGAAACTCTAGGAAGACCAATCAGGGCGCGAGAGATTGTCCAGTGAAGGAGACCCCCGTAGAAAAATGTATTGAATCCTCGAATGTCCTTATAGGCCTTTGAAAGAGACTTCTCTATGGGGCGGCTATAGTAATCGTTTGAGGCATTCGTACTATCGGGATCCACTGGTCCGGTCAGGGGAGAGGCCCAGCAAATGAGGATCGTCTCATCCAGCTTGCACAGTCCCTTTAAGTACTTATCCATCTCAGCTGTGTTGAGACCATTACCTTTAAGCGACAGATTGAAACCCTCACTGGCGGTATAGATGAAGGTTCCTTTTTCCTGATTTATTCCTGGATCAATTCCAATGACTTTAATCTTCATTTATTTCTCCTTGTTTGTTGTGCTCATCCTTACATGCGTCCGACACGTGGTAAAGATGGCAGAGAATTCAACACTCTCATTTTATTTTTGTAAAAACTTTGAACAGCTTAAAAAATTAAAGCGAATAATCTCACCGTAACCTCTGAATCTCTCAATATATGAGACATCGATCATGGATAATCTTTTTAAGTGATAACAACCCAACAAGGAGCCGCCCATGACGAAGACACAACGACGCCTACTCAAAAGTGTACTCAAGATGTTCAGACTAACCCTAAGAAAGAGCTCTATCCTGGTTGTCTCTGACACCCTAGAGACAGAAGCTTGGTTCCTCAGCGCCTTTGACCCTAGACGGGTCGAGAAGATGAACCCCAACTGCCTTGAAACCTTCCCGAAGGATCTCACTACCTATGAGTGTGACCAAGTCGACCTCAGTGAGCTGAGGAGTCATGTAGAAGAGCAGAAGCGCTCCGGTGTCTTGTCTGTCATGAGCATCGTCAAGGAACGGGATCAGGAACTCATTGAAACCTATATCGACTCATACACGGGAGACCTCTACCATACCGGATCACCCTTCGAGGTCGTCGTGTGGGTGTCTGGTCGTGGGGAAAGAGTGGAGGTCCTCAGACATAAATGGGCCCCAAGTAGGGAAGGAGCTTACCGGGTGAGGGAAGAAGAGGTTGATGACGAGGAGAAGTGTGCATGAGTAATAGCTTCAGGAATCAATTGAAAGAAGCCTTTAAGAAGTTCAATGAGCGCTACTGGTATAGGCAACGCTTGATCCTAAGACCCATGTTGTGTGATGGAAAGTTAGAGACTCCCGCGATTCGCTCTAGCTTCATTACGGAGCTCTTGCAGATGGATGAAGGGGAAAGCGAGATCTATATTGAGGATCTTATCAATGAGCATCGAGAGCTTAAGGGGAGGGATATTGAACAGAGCTTTAGAACTAATAGATATACTAAAACAGTACCGACCTGGATTAATGAATACGCCAAGATGAAAAAGTATAAGGTCATTTTTTATGAGGGGGATGTACTTTTTAATCCCAAGTATAATCCGGCAAAAGGTAGATATGAAGGATAGGAGGGGGAACGAAGAGGATAACGGAGTTTAGGTTTACTGATCCCTGTATTTAAAGCTAGTTAAATCCCGCCAAATTAGCTTGGCGGGTACAAGGGTATATAGGAGTTATATGGGGTAGCTAGGTTGTTGAAATAACTATAGAAATTATCCCCGGTTAAAATTCGGTCTCGACTTTATTAAACAAGGAACTCGTATGTCCTCTAGTAAGAAAATAGATCAAAAGCTAATGAGAAAACTTTACGAAGAGAAAAGCACTTCAAAGCAACAGTTGAGAGACTATCAGATAGATCTGACAAAAGAATTAATTGAAAATATTGGAGATGGTAGAGATGGAACTATCGCAGTAGCAACGGGTGGAGGGAAAACTAAAATTGCTAACGATGCAATTGCAGATATTTGTAAATATGATCCTAATGCAAAGTTTATATGGCTGACTTTAAACTGGAATCTTTTATTTCAAGCTGCAAAGGATATGAATGGAAGGTTTGGTCGGAAAATAAGAGAATTTGATCTGAAAAGGTTTGGCGGCAAAAATAATGAAATAGGTTTCATGAACGAGATTAATTTTTCATGGGAAAATGATTCATCTGTTCTTTACTCAACTCATCAAACAGCAAAAAAAGAGATCTCTTCATTAGCAGACGAAGTTCGAGCCATATTTATTGATGAAGTTCACTGGGGCTGGAATGGGGTCATGTTACGAGAGATAAAAAAAGCTGCTAAAAAGCTCGGGATTCCAATTATTGGCTTAACCGCTACTCCCAAAAGAGAAAATCCAGAAATAATTGGACGAAATGTTAGTTTTGGAGAACTTGTTAACAAGGGCTTTCTTGTACCTCCTAAGCTATTTGTTTCGAGAACTGAGATTGATTGGGAGCCTAAACCTTCTAGCTCCGAACATTTTCAAAATAGAATTAGTGAAGCGTCCCTGTCTAGGCTAGGAGATTCAAAACCAAGGAATAATGTAATTATAAACAAATTTATGGAAGGCAATTGGGGGAAAACAATTGTTTTCGCTGTGAATATAAAGCATTGCAAGAGCCTCTATAAGCTATTCAAAGGTAAAGGATTGAATGTGTTTCAACTTCACTCTGAAATGAGTATGGAGGAGAGAGCAAGACACCTAAGAGAGTATCGAGAATCAGAGGATGGTGTACTAATCAATGTACAAATGGCCACCCTTGGAATTGATGTTCCTGATATAGAAACAGTCTTTTTAACGAGACCAACAACAAGTGATATTCTTTATGCTCAAATGGTGGGTAGAGGCTCTAGATTGTTTGAGGGGAAGACTTTCTTTAACATAGTGGAGTTTACAGATAATACACTTAATCACTTTGCTTCACTGATTGAAAATGCTGTTCATTTCTATGGTGAGGAAGGGTATGACCTCGAACCTTCTTCTGGTTCTTATGATGCTTTATCTAATGAGGGCTTTGAAGATGAAGAGTTCGTTGAGGAAGATGAGGATTATGGTGAAGATGAAGAAGATGATGAGCAACTTTATGAAATTAATATCACTAATATCTTTGACGCTGGGGATGAGGGCATCCCTGACTTTGAATGGACCAAATGGGAAATAGAAAATTGGTTAGATGAAAGAGAGCTGATTGAAGTCTATAATGTGTTAATGAATGTAATGTCTGTTAGTTTCGATTTAGAAGGGAGAACATGTGGTTCAAAGGATGAGATAGTAAGTAAGATCGTGAGAGCTAACAAAGACGACATACTATCTGGAATCGAAGCTACTTTTGAGGGAGGTAAGGACGATCATCATGAAAATGAGTGGTTGGTCTTATTAGGTGAAGACTCTCTTTTAGATTTGAGCGCAACTAAGACAGAGCTTCTTGCATGCTACATAGGTAGAAGCAAGAGTGAACTTAAAGAAGTATTTGGCGGGATTCTTGATAATAACTTCAATGAGATATCTTTTGATGGCGATGCGAGTGATATTCTCTGGCGGTTCGAGAGAGCTTTAAAAGAAGACATCGTTTCATGCATTAAGAGATATTATCGAAGAAAATCAAAAAAATATAAGAAAGCTGGTTAAGACTAACGTGGGATATGAAGACTAAGTAATATCGTCATTTTTTAGATAAAGGTGTTCACATGATAAGAATAAAAAATAAGAAAGTGGTAGGAATTGTCTTAGGGGTTATCTCAGCAATGGGATTAGTTGGATTTTATTTTGGACAAACCTCTTCTAGCTCAATGGATACAGTTTCTTGGCACTCACCTTTTTTAAATGGAAAGAAGCTGTCTGGAGAAGAAGCTGCAAACCTATTGAGGAAGTCTACAGTCTCTATTTCAACTAGATTCGAAGAAGATGATTTATTCAGCAATGATGATGGTGGTGGTGTAGGGAGCGGGGCAATAGTACAAGAAACGGGAAAGCACTTTCTGGTTGCAACCAATGCGCATGTCGTTTCACTGTTTGATATATTTAATAGTGATATCACTGGAGATGTTGATATTGTTAACTATGAGTTAAAGGTCGACGGTTTTACACCGGATGCCGTTTACGTTCATAAGTACTTAAAGGATATTGCCTTTATTAAGATATCTAAGTCTTCAGGGAACTATAAAATTCTCAATAAAAGATATGATTTTAAAAATGAATCAGGAAAACTCCAAGGTAAGAGTGTCTTTGCAATGGGGAACCCTTTAGGGCAAGACATGAGCTTCACTAAGGGGGTCGTATCAAGGCTTTCTGAGACAAATTCTAAAATGGGATTGCCTACAAAATTAGTTCAAACAGATGCTGCTATAAACTTTGGTAACTCAGGAGGCCCTTTAATTAATGAATATGGAGAGCTGATTGGAATCAATTCATTAAAATATACTAAAGCTGAAGGGATCTCTTTTGCTATTACGATAGATGAATTTGATAATGCACTAAAGAACGGA
>JAGSHJ010000493.1 GCA_023954595.1 Bacteriovoracaceae bacterium
AGCTTGTGCAATTTGCACTATCTCAAAACCCTGTTGAAAAACACTTTGTGAAACTTAATAAAGAAACAGGCAAGTGGGACTATTCTTTTAAAGAGGAAAAAAGCTTTTGGCATGCCCGAATTCTAGAAGGGCAACTCAGAGCAGGATCCACCCTTCAAGATGACTTATTGGCACAAGGACTTTCTGCATCCACTGTTAGTGAAATCGTCAATGTACTTTTATGCAAAGTAAATTTTAGAATGAACGCAAGAATGGGTGATCGTTTTAAGGTTCTTCTAAATGAGAGAAAGTTTAACGACTCAGTTATCCAAACAAAGATTTTATACTCTTCTTATAGTGGAGTAAGGGCCGGAACTCATGAGGCATACTTTTATGAGGATGAGGAAAAAGGCTCAACTTATACGGCACATTATACGGAAAAAGGTCAGGCCTTAATTCGTTCAGGACTTAGATACCCACTATCTCAACTTCACGTTCGCTCAGGATATGGATGGAGACGCCATCCTGTTACTGGCAGAAGAGCTATGCACAGAGGTGTAGATTTAAGAGGTAGGAGAGGTAAACCTGTTCACGCTGTTGCAGGCGGTAGAGTGGTGCAATCAACCTATAATAAGTATGCTGGAAATAAAATTGCTATAAAGCATCGTGATGGATCAACATCATATTATCTGCATCTAAACAAGCGCCGTGTGAATAAAGGTGATTGGGTAACTTCTTATCAAGTTATTGGAACTGTAGGCTCCACAGGGAGAGTTACAGGGCCACATCTACACTTTGGTTTTAGAAAGCCAAGCGGTCGCTGGATGAACCCACTTAATAAGCGCATGATTGCGACTCCTAGACTTACTGGTGCTCGTTACACAAAACTTCAAGAGCAGATCAATCAGACGAAGGCCCTATTAATTGATCTTGAAGTGAGTAAGGTTGCGAAGTATATCCTTGCAGATATTCCAAATCTGGACAGAGCTAGAGAACGCGAAAATCAGGTTCTTTTCAGTCTTTAAGGTTAGAGTAGTCATCTAACCTGAATATTTCCATTTAAACGGTGGCATTCTGTATGAATATGAATGAGGCTAAATTTAAAAGCACACTAATACTCGTAACGGGACAAACAGGAGCTGTAAAGACCACCTACTGTGAAGCCCTAGTTAAGTCCCATAAGGCCCATGTCTTTTCTATTGATAAATGGATGACTTCTCTTTATTGGCAGGACATGCCTCAAAATCCTGATATGAATTGGTTTGTTGAAAACCAGAAGTGGTACACAGATAGAATCGCTAGATGTGAAGATTTAATAGCTAATGAGATTAAGGACCTAGTAGGCCTTGGTGTTGTCTGTGCACTTGATTTAGGTTTCACTGCGTCTATGCATAGGAAAAGATTTATTGAATTAGGCGAGAAACTAGGCTGCAAAGTAGAAATCCACCATATTGATGTCCCATCTAAGATTCGTTGGGAAAGAGTTGAAAGAAGAAATCGCGAAAAAACCCAAACATACTCAATGCAAGTGGCTCGTTCTATGTTTGATTATATGGAAGGGGTGTTCGAATCTTTTTCTACATTTGAGAAAAATCTTTTAAAAGTCGTGGATGGTATATAGGCCTATTAATCTTTTTTATTGAAGCGTAAAAGTTCATCTTCCATAATACTCTGCGCAAAGAGCGCTGTGTACATCGCAAATAGAGCTGTTCCCATTAACATTAATAGTATTCCTAAAATCTTTCCAGGCACAGTTATTGGAACAATGTCTCCATATCCTACGGTCGTTGCAGTAGCAAAGCCCCACCATACGGCATCCAAAAAGCTTTGAATTGATTGATTTTTTCCATACTCCAAGAAGAAGAACAGGTAGGAAGAGCCCAATATTATAAGATTGCCTGCAAGAGTAATTACTATAAATGAATGGCTCGTAATAATATCAAGGACCACTTTATGTAATCTAATTCCACTTTTAATAATTTTCATATTTGTATCTAGGTTATATGGTTTACATGTATTGAATAATCATAAGATAAAAGTTGTTAAGTGCCAAACACCGCCAAGCTATTTGAATTCCCTTGGTCACTTTGCTTTAATAGCATCTTTGCAGGAGTGAAATTATGAAATTAGGGTATACACTTATTTATGTTGATGATGTAGCAGCAACCATGGAATTTTACTCCGAGGCCTTTGGAATGGAGAAGGGATTTCTTCATGAAAGCAATCAGTATGGAGAAAT
>JAGSHJ010000171.1 GCA_023954595.1 Bacteriovoracaceae bacterium
AAACTCCATAGCGAATAGGTACGTCTGTTATTAGAGAATGCCCTTTTCTACTTCCCAGTCATATTCGTTTTCTAATGGTTGATACTCATAATCAAGCTCGTCCTGGTAGAGATCATCATCGTATTCATAATCAAGTTGCTCAAAGTCGGCATCATAATAGTCGTAGAACCAATCATCCTCGACATTGTAATATGGGTCTGTAGGCTCGTAATAACCTGCCTCATAGTAGTCGAAGTAGTCATCGTAATACGTATCCTCTGAAGGCCTAGGCGTTGCACATGAACACAGTGCGATAAATAATATGGTTGTGATAAGGGTATGAAGACGTATTCCAAAAATGCCCATTACTAAACTCCTTAGTGTCGGTGACAACTAGGTTTAATAATGTTGCAAGTAAAGTTCCATATTAGGTGTCTGGAAAAGAAGATTCGAAGTAGGTCGTCTCCTTTTGTTTGAGAATTTGATAAATATCACCTTTGTCAGATCTTTGTGGTTGTAGCCACTGATCAATCAAGTCCTGTTTTAGAAAAATAGGGCAGCGGTCATGTCCCTTGTCTTCAATCTCTTGTGGTGGATCATCTGTGATTAAAGCAAATGAGTAGAACTGAATCTTTCCGTCTTTGCTTCTCCATTGATCAAAGATGCATGGGGCCCACATTGTTTCTGCGTTATTAGGGGCAAAGTTTATGAGCCTTTTCTTGCCAGCATCGTCCTGGACCCATTCATAAAAGCTTTTGAAAGGAAACAATCCATGATTTCTGAGAAAGATATCACGCCATGTCTGACGTTTTTCGAGTGCATCGATTCTTGCGTTGAAAACATTGTACTTGGCTGGAATCTCTTCAACGGAGTTTGCAGGTCTGACTCTGTAGCGCATGGGGCGGATCACCCGTTTACCGTTTTCAAATACCATGACTGGAGCAAAGTAGTTTGGATAAACAATGCCATCAGATTCTGGAGTCTTAAAAACAGCACCTTTAGGTACTCTTTTAAGTCCTAAACTTGATTTAAGCTCCTGTGGAGTAAGTTGAGCTTCATATTCTTGCAGTGCTTTTAAGGCGTGAAATTCGCCCACAGCTGGGTGGGCGTTGAATCTTTGAGATAGTCGTTTAATGTCTTTGTCTATTTGAACGCTAAAGCACATGCTTTAATTTTCTCAAGAACGAGACAGTTGGTCAAAAAAGACTAAGCAGCAAGCTTAATCTCTAAAGTCATTGAGGCCATAACCTCATTAACCTCTTGTGCTACTTGTTGGCATTGCTCTTTTGTCATATCGCCAAAAAATGGTAATGCCATTGTCTTCTCACCAACTTTATTTGTTACAGGTAGATGGTCCTCACCCTTTGTAGGGTAGTTTGCAAGGTATGGTTGTGTGTGAATAGGAGTGAAGTATGCTCTTGCAGCTATGTCACGAGCTTGTAGTCTTTTAATTACTTCATCACGCTTGTAGCCATCTTTAAGTGTTACAACGAAAACAAACCAACTCATTTCAACACCTTCTTTAATGTGTTGAGTATCAAGCCAAGGAGAGTCCTTAAATGCTTCGTTGTACCAGTTAGCTACTGTTTCTCTTTTATTTAAAATTTCATCTAATCTACTCATCTGAACAACACCAAGTGCCGCCTGAATCTCACTCATTCTATAGTTATAACCAAGGACTGCATGCTCAAGCCACTGGCTCATCGTATCTCTTCCCTGATTCATAAGCATCCTGCACTTTCTAGCAACTTCATCACTGTCTGTTACGATCATGCCACCTTCACCAGTTGTGATTTGCTTGTTTGGATAGAAAGCGAAACTTGCAACATCACCGAAGTTTCCAACTTTACGGTTATGTAGTTTTGCACCTAGTGCTTCACAACTATCGTCGACTAGGTAGAGATTATTTTCATTACAAAAGTCTTCTAGCTTATCAAGTGGAGCAGGGTGACCAAATACATCAACGCTCACAATGGCCTTTGTCTTACTCGTTAGCTTTCTTTTGGCATCTGCAACGTCGATGCAATAATCTTTGTCATCAATGTCGATAAATACAGGTGTCGCTCCAACATAGAGGATACAATTCACGCTTGCCACAAACGTGTAAGATGGGACCATTACTTCGTCTCCCTCTTTCACTCCCAAGGCCATAAGTGCAAGGTGAAGCCCTGCTGTTCCAGAGCTTACTGCAATTGCATGTTTTCTATTTGTATATTGCGCAAATACTTTTTCAAATTCTTCAATTTTTGGGCCTAGTGCCAATCTTTTGGAGTGTACAACCTCTAAGACGGCCTGTGCTTCAGCTTCAGTAATGTCTGGTAGGGCCATAGGGATTGTTTTGTTTTGATTTTTCATTGAATAGTCCTTCTTCAATTTTGCCGGGGAGCCTGTCCATAGGCAGTTTGGTTTATTTAGATTTTTAGTTACACTTGAATTTGCGGCGATAGTTGAGCTCTTTGGGATCTCAACATAAGGAGTGATAGAGGCACCCACACCCACAAGAGTTTGCTCTCCAACTTTCACACCACCACACAGAGTTGTTCCTGGGGCAATGTGGCAGAAATCCTCTATTTCGCAGTCATGATCTACGGAGGCCTTCGTGTTAATTATGCAATGTTTTCCAATAACAACTTTTGCCTGTATGTAAGAGCCCGCAAATACTACTGAACCTTCTCCAATGATGGCACTAGAAGATATAACTGCATTTGGGTGAATGATTGTTTTAAAACGGACATTCATTTTACTGAATTTTTTTCTTATTTCATTGTTTCCGATAGCACAGACGACTAAGGAGTTCTTGGGAACCTTCTTAATAGGCTCAATTGGATAACCTAAAAGCAGCATTCCTTGAAGATCTTTGGCGTCGTCAAAAAAACCGGCAATCTCAATTCCTTGTGCTCGGGCGGCCTCACATACAACTTTTGCATGCCCTCCGGCACCGATGATGTGCAGACGCTCTGTAAGAGGTGCCATAGTCTGGTTTTCACTTGCATTTACATTTGAAAAATTAAAGATGGCCACAAACGTTTTAATAATAATTTTAAGATCCATCCATGTACTTGCCACGTGGATGTATTCCAAATCTTTTTGAAATTTGTCCTTCCATGAAAATTGGTTTCTTCCACTGACCTGTGCAAGGCCCGTTAAACCTGGAAGAACGTCATGGCGCTTATTCTCTTTTTCAGAGAAGAATGATCTATACTCAATAGGTAGGGGTCTAGGTCCTACAATAGACATTTCACCTTTAACTATATTTAAAATTTCTGGTAACTCGTCAATCGAGAGTTTTCTTAGAATCTTTCCGATTGATGTCACTCTTTGCATGTCGCTTTGAGCACCCATTCTCATTGTTCTGAACTTAATTAGGGAAAATTCCTTACCATCTTTACCAATTCTCTTTTGGCGAAAAAAGATTGGCCCACCTTGGAAGATAGAAAGAAGAACACACGTAACACCCATGATTGGGAGAGTGAGCGGGGCACTAATTGCAATAACAAATAAATCCAGTGTTCTTTTATTCATTAGGCCACCTGAACTTTGAATTGAGATAATGAAAGTTTGTTCTTCACCTCTTTCTCTTCTTCTTGCACTGATTCCTGAATTGCAAAGTCACTGTCAATTGCCGCCCATAGAAGGTTTACGCTCATTTGACTGTTGTTGTTTGCATAAAACAAGATATCAAAAACCGCTTGAAGAATGTCTTTGTAAGGTTTGCCATTGAAGATCATTGTACTAAATTCAGTGTCTCCATTTTTAAGAGTTGCAAAACGCTCGTTGTTTCGAAATAGGTCTTCACCTTCAAGGCTCAATTCCTCGAAGAGCTTTTCACCAGGTCTTGGACCTGTGAATTTTATAGGGTAGGAAGTTTCGTCTTTTCCGCATAGCTTGATTAGTTTCTTGGCTATATCAATAATTCGAACAGGACTTCCCATATTTAGAAGTGCGATGTCGCCCTTTTTACAAGTTTCACTCGCACTAAGTACAAGTCCTACTGCTTCAGGAATGAGCATAAAGTATCTGGTCATTCTCTTATCTGTTATTGTGAGTGGTTTATTTCTTCTTACTTGGCCAAATAGTTTGGGAATTAAGCTTCCTGAGCTTCCTGCGACATTACCAAAGCGAACAGCACAAAGATCAAGTCCATGTTTTGTGGCATAGTGGCTCATCATTAATTCACATACTCTTTTTGTCGCACCCATTAGGTTGGTAGGCCTTACCGCTTTATCTGTAGAGATAAGCGTGAATTTCTCAATTCCATAGAGAACGCAAAGGTTTAATAGGTTTTGAGTACCAGCAATATTATTTAAAATTCCAGCCTGTGGGTTTGCTTCTACTAAGTGCACATGTTTGAAAGCTGCAGCATGGTAGATAAAATCCGGTCTATATTTAAGAAATAAATTCTCTAGTGCAGAGTATTCACAAATATTAGTAAGTGTGGGAACGAGTTGAATTCCACCTTCTTCACACTGCTCGTTTAAGCTTTCATGCACTCTATATAGATTAAATTCTGAGTTATCGAGTAGGATAAGGGTCTTGATTTCCATTTTTGAGAGTTGGGCCGCGAGTTCAGAGCCTATAGAGCCACCTGCACCAGTTACCATAACAGTCTTTCCTGCGCATTTTGCTTCTAATGCACTTAGGTCTGGGCTTTCGAAGTTCCTACCAACTAATTCTTCTAGGTCTAGATTCATAGCAACAGGGTTTCCAACAGTTTTGCTCATGTAATTCCTCGAAATCTTAACAACTATAAAGGTAATCTTTATATTCTACTGTTATGTTTCGAAATATTTTAAGATTACTTGAATAAAGTTCTCTTAAGGAAAAATTTGCAACCATTACCCTCGTGATATCAATAAATTATACTTATCAGTAGTGGGAGCTCAAAAATGTTATCTGTTAAGACTATTTTTATATTTAGCCAAGCATTGTTGGCGGCTGGCAATTGGGCCCTGTTATCCTATCTGGCAAGAAACTTTCCCGTCGAGGCCACTGGAGAGTATAATTTAGTACTCGCCACCTTAAGTCCGATTTTTATTTTCTTCTCACTTCATCTGAAAAATCACTATCTTAGTGAGCCTAAGAGTTCATTTCCACTCTATGTAGCAACAAGAAGTCTTTCTTTAATCGCTATTTTGGTCCTGGCCTTTGTTGTTGGTAGTTGGATGGGAATAGTAAATCAGTTCTTTTGGGGAGTGTTTCTTTTAAAAACTTCGGAAGTCTTGTTTGAATTGCCCTTTATGTATGAGCATAAGAAGTCTCATCTAGGCCTGGCATGTACACGTCATATAATAAGGACAGTATTTGTTTACTCTCTCCTTATATATATGCTGGAGAGTGGGCAAGGTGTAATTGCATCATTTGCTCTTCCGGCCTGTCTAAGTGTTGTCGCCACCATCTTTTATATCAAATTTAAAACTCATAAAGATGATTGGGGCGTTAAGGTGAGTGAGATAGTCGAGTTGTGTAAAATTACAGCACCTCTAGGAGGTGGCGCTTCTCTATTAAGTCTCAATGTATCGCTACCTAGAATCTATCTGGCATTTCTACTAGGTAAGGAGGCAACCGCTGTTTATTCCGTCTCATTTGCTTTCTATTCAGTGTGGCAACTTTTCTTCAATAGTTATCTAAATGCTTTGTTGCCAAAGTTTAGGTCTATAACTCTTAAAGAGAAGCTTCTTATTCCACTTGTTTTGTTTGGGATTGGAGCTATCGTATTTTCAATTTTTGACGAGTATCTCTATATTACTCTTTTTGGTGCAAGCTATAGTGTCGCAACTGAGCTAACCCCAGGTCTTTTGATTAGCATCCTATTATCTTTTTTCAGTAGCTTTCTCTTTTACGAATTTTTATCTAGAGGGGAATACAAGGTTCATTTCTTTCTGAACTTTTTGGCCTTGTTGGCCAATGGACTTATGTTGGCCCCACTAATTATGGGGATGGGGATAGCTGCGGCTTATTATGCTTGGGCGATTGCTGTTGGAGTTCAGTGCATGCTCTATCTTTGGAAGCTCAGGAGAATTGAAAATGCATGACCAGTTTGCCACAACATGCTGGACACTAATTGCTTTTTCAATTGTGGCCTTAAAGCTCATTAAATCTAAAAGTAGTGATCCGATCGGCTATATACTTTTCTTTTATTTCTTTTTTGGATTTGGCCCTGTCATTAATTACTTAATGGGCATGCCCATCTACTTTGGAATCGTCCAAGAGAATATTGCTAATGCCAGTATGATCATGTGTATAGGGATTGCAAGTCTAGGTATTCCTCATTTAATCACACGGGACCCATCTCTGGTTCCAGATAATAGTAAGAGTGAGCCCCATAATTGGGAAGCTTTGAAAATTGCATTGATCGTTAGCATCGGCTACGGAGTAGTAAAGTGTCTTTTAATGTTGCCTCTAAGAGCTCAGGGAGCGTCTAAGATTGCTATGATTAACATTGCACTTCCTCAGCTTCACTATGTTTATCTTCTGCTACAAATGTATTTCTGTGCATTCTACTTTAGTGCAACCAGAGTCTCTGGCCTAAAAAGACCTTTTTGGATCAATGTGATGGTCTATGTTGCTTACTGTCTAATTGTTGGCGAG
>JAGSHJ010000515.1 GCA_023954595.1 Bacteriovoracaceae bacterium
AAGAGGCATATAGTTCTCCCAACAGATGAGAGTTCCAATTCTTCCTGCAGGAGTATCGACAACGTTCAGACCTCTTGCATCTCCCCATCCCCAAACCATTCTTTCCGGATTGGTTGGAATGAGCTTTCGGTGAACATTTAATATTTTCCCATCAGGTCCAATAACTGCGTAAGAGTTATACAATGTGGACTGACTTGCTTCTCCATTGATTTCATGAAATCCCATTGCAACGGTAACATTGCACTTTTCTGCAACATCTTGAATTGGTTTCAAATCATCTTTAGATAGATTAAGAGAATTTTCAAAAAGAGTATGGTGAAGATCTTTGCATTTTCCCATGTCTCCACCAGGCTTTAATCTCCAAACCCAAGATGGGTAACCAGGAAGATAAGCTTCAGGGAACATGACAAGGTCGGCTCCATTATTGGCGGCTTCATTAATATACTCACAAGATTTTTCAATCGTCTGAGAAAGGTTTAAAAAAACCGGTGGTGCCTGAACAATAGCTAATTTTTTCATTTCTAATCTCCGAGTGTTCCACCCATTAGGAACTTACCTAAAAGTTCTTTTTGTTTTCCAGCTTGCATAGGGTGAAACTCTCCAGCGAGTAAATCTCTATAAAGTCTCTCGATGCCAACTTTCTTATAATAAGAGTAACCACCTAAAGCTTCCATAGCTGACTGAGCACACTCTCTACCATATTTTGTAATAAGTGATTTTGATTGAAGCGCTCGACTTGCAGATTTACTATCAGGTTTAATATCAAGATTTTTTGCATTTTCTATTAAGTTTTCAAGGGCCATTTGAGTGATTTTATAATGATTATTCATTTCCCCTAAACTTGCAGCCGTGTGGGTAGTTTTACTTTCCCTTCCAGCGATAAGTTCAATCGTTTTTTCATTAATGGCTTCAGCAACTCCAGCATATGGTGCAATAAATATTGGAAAGGCCAAGGTACTTACAACATCCCAAACCGGGTGCCACTCACCTCTCGCTCTTTTTAAGGCAATTTTTTCATCTGGTATAAACACATCTTTAAAGTCGACAGAGTTTGAACCTGTTCCTTTCATTCCCATTGCATCCCAATCATTCACTATCTCAATGCCATCCGAATTCATTGGTGCAGAAAAGTGAAGAACATGTTCATTTTGACCATCATCGTAAGCACAACTCATGACAGCTACATTTGCGATAGGAGAACCGCTACAAAATGATTTACGACAATTGATTTTGAAGCCGCCATCTACTTTTGTGGCAGATCCATTTGATGAAAGAAAATCTCCTCCACCAGTACTTAAAAGAACAAGGTCCTTTTCAGCAACCATTGTTAGTGTATTCTTCGCCCCCTCATCACCATTTAAATATTTAAAAGTTAAAACAGCTATCAAGTGCTGATGCATTGAAAGAGTAAGCGCAGTTGATGGGCAAAATTTAGCGAGGTCTTTTAAGAAGTAACATAGGTCTGAATAGGATACTCCTCCTCCACCGAGTTCTTTAGGAATAAGAGCTTTGTAAGCTCCCTTTTCTTTAAGAGTTTTAAAATTCTCTTCAGCGAATGTATTTTCTTTATCTAGCGTTGGTGCATTTTTTTCGAATAGTGGTCCAACTTCATTAAGTATTTGATTCAAGTCCATGTCATTTCCTTTTGTTTGAGAAAACTATAATAGATATTTATAAAAAAAATTAGTTCTTTTACTATACTTAAAGATTATTTAACTAAAATGAGAGGCCCTCCTATTACGCAACACCCCACCAAAGTCATTCTCAGCCAGGTTATTCATAATCTAAGGGTCTCCTGCTACACTATATCTGTAAAATTAATTGAATTAATACTCTAATCGATCTAACTTATACACATGAGTCTTTCATCCCTTTATTTAGATGCCTTTTATGCCGTGGTCCAAAATGGATCTTTCACCAATGCTTCTAAGGCCCTCGCAATTACTCAGTCAGCACTATCACAAAGAGTTCTTAACCTTGAGAATGAACTTGGAAA
>JAGSHJ010000253.1 GCA_023954595.1 Bacteriovoracaceae bacterium
CTATTGACTTAGGATTAGGTATGCAGCTCACCAATATCTGTCGTGATGTCCTAGAAGATGCTCAAAATGGAAGAGTTTATTTACCTGAAGATAGAGTGGCCCCGTTAGGCCTAGACCTAGGGGTTCTGGGCACTAAGGGAAAAACACCTAAGCAACTGAAAGAGCTTGTAGAAGATTTGCTAAATACCGCTGAACAATATTATGACAGTGGACTTCGTGGTCTTGCATTCATTCCTTTAAGACCTAGAGTTGTCATACTGCTGGCCAGTCAGTTGTACCGCCATATTGGAATTAAACTCAGTAGAAAAGACTTTGAGGTTTTGCAAGGAAGAGTTAGCTTGAATGTATTTGAAAAACTCTTAGTCGCATTAAAAACTCTGCCAATGCTCATCGATCCAAGGTTTTGGACCCCGCAAAAACATGAGAGGAGCCTACACCTTGCAATACAAGAAGCTCCTGGGACAAACGCATGACTTATCTGGAGTTTTTAATTTTATTTTTAATTATACCTATAACGGTCATGGGAGTCATCTGTCGAAAGTTGAATGGTCCTCATAGAAAAGAATGGACATGGGCAACCTTGACTCTTGTGATTTTAGCTCTAGTTTATACAACACCATGGGATAACTATTTAGTGGCATCAAATGTCTGGTGGTATGGAAAAGACCGCGTACTTGGCACCATTGGTTATGTTCCAATAGAAGAGTATCTATTTTTTATCCTCCAAACTGTCTTTACTGGATTATGGTTCTATATCTTGCAAACAAAGTTCTCGCTAATTAAAAGCCCTTCAAATTCTTACTTAAGACATTTGGGGAGTGGATTCTATATCTTTATGTTCTTGGTCGGCGCCTATAGTTTGAGTGTTACGAATATGAAGTATTTAGGACTCATACTTGTCTGGGCAATACCCATATTAATTCTCCAATGGGCAATAGGGGGGAAGTATCTGATTAATAATTTTAAGCTTTTCACCTTGAGTTTTTTGCCACCTACAATTTATTTTTGGGTAGCTGACGCATTGGCAATCGAGTGGAATATTTGGGCGATCTCAGAAACCTATACCTTGGGGCTAAAGGTCGGAGGATTGCCTTTGGAAGAGGCGGTATTTTTTTTAGTTACAAACCTAATGGTGGCACAAGGATTAATCCTTTTCATTGTTATGAGAAAAGAACTTCAAAAGGTTTTAGAGTTTAAAAGGGCACTACTTTCATGAGTGTTTGGGTAACTACATTTATCGTCACCTTTTGTGTTATGGAATTTAATGCATGGTTTTTACATAAATATGTCATGCATGGTTTTTTATGGGTATTGCACAAAGATCACCATTTACCTGATAAAACTCGCAGGTGGGAATACAACGACTTCTTTGCATTCTTCTTTGCGACGCCAAGTTTTCTACTTATTCTATCTGATCATCTGTGGGATTTGAGTACTCTTGGGGCCATAGGGTTTGGCATTATGGCCTATGGAGTTGCTTACTTCTTCGTGCACGAGGTTTTAATTCACAGACGTTTAAAGTTTTTAACAGGTTATAATAACTGGTATGTTGAGGCCGTAAATAGTGCTCATAAAGTTCATCATTCAGTTAAGGCAAAGGAGGGGGCAAGAAACTTTGGGATGCTTATTGTACCCTTGCATTACTTTAAGAAAGCGTTGGTGAAGTACAAACGGCCCAGAGCTAGAAACACTCAAGAGGGCCTTAGTAATTAGTTTTGACTATTTATTTTCCAGATCATTTCCTGGAGTTGATCAACACAATTTAGTGCTGCGAAATAAACAAGCTTTTCTTTTTGATCATATGTCACATTGGAATTAGCGTACGGAAGATCTAGTGTGCATTCAGTATATAGCTTTGTTGTCGTATAAAATTCTGCTTCACCCTTATCGTTGTAAGTTTCTTCTGTTTCAGTATCTATTTCCACAAGCTTTGCCGAGTGTGTTTCTTTATCTAAATTATTAGCATTTTTAAATGTCTCAATAGACATCACTGGACTGTCTGCATAATAGGAAGTTGCATTCATGCTAAGAACACATTCTTTGCTGTCACATTCTATGCTCTGGCCTCTCCAATTGATGTCACCACCGCAGTAAGTATCCATGCATATAAAACTCAAATAATTGGCCGCTTTATGTTGTTCGTACTTATCAAGATATGCTGGTTTGTTTGCAAATGCCGAAATACCTGCAACTAGCAAAAAGAATGTGATTATTTGTTTCATTATTGGCCCTCATTAGTTTGAGGGGAGATTTATAATCTCAGAAGGCCTTAGGCAATATCCCTGAAAAGATTACTAGGCGTGAGTAACTTGAGTTTTAAGGCCAAATTCCGCTCTTATTTCCTTTAAAAGATAGATTTCTCTCTCAATAGAAAGACCACTTTTAGGGCTATTCTTTAAAGTTTGTTCATTGTGAGCAATGGCCTCATTGATATCTATCCATACTGGTTTCATGCCATTTTTGGTCTCATAGCTTTCGTATTTTGTTGGACCTAGCTCCTCATCAATGTCACAGCTGTAACAGTAAGAGAGCATATGCATGACATCATAATCTTTATTAATAGATGGCCTGTATTCTTCGTATATCCCAAATGGAGACAAGTTTCTTATATTTTGTGCTCCGGTTTCTTCACTTAGCTCTCTAATGAAACCATCTTCTATGGATTCACCCTCGTCAATTCCACCACCTGGTAATGAGTAATCCTCATATCTTGCAGTGTAGAGAAGCAGTATCTTTGAATCTCTTATCACAATGGATCTTGTGGCGTTTCTTGTTATGATTGATTTATTATCAAGTGTTGTGATTGCTGGGTGGATTGTTTTCTTTAATAGTTTCATAAAGGTGACTGTAGCTTGAATCTATAAAAGCTGGCAAGATCTCGAGTTTATTAGTCCCCATATTTATCAGAGCCCTGCCTTTGGGGTCACGATCATTCGGGGCTTTTTCAGAAGTTGATCCAAGACATAATGTTTCAATAAGGAGTAACTTAATGGGTTATTGTTAAGCTGCTCTTATCAAACTAGAAGCGGTTATAGAAAGTTTTAAGTTTATCTTTAAACATGATATAAAAGGCCATAAAAAATAATTTAATCCTGTCACAAACCGATACACTTTCATCCTCGAAAAGCGTATTTCGTTATTTAAAATTTCAAAAGGTCAATTTTGCAAAAAACAGAATCTACTAAATTTATAGCCTTGATGGCACTATTGATGTCCTTTATCGCCTTGTCCATTGATGCAATGTTGCCTGCTCTTGGTTCTATTGGAACTGAGCTTGGGTTTAAAAACGCCAAAGACGTTCAATATATCATTACCTTCATTTTCTTTGGAATGGGGTTTGGGCTTTTAATCTTTGGCCCGTTGTCGGACTCATACGGACGTAAGTTTTCTTTGAGTGTTGGGATTGTTATCTACTCAGTAGGCTGTGTGTGTTCGCTGCTTGCAAACAATATTGAACTGATGCTTTTTGGAAGATTTCTTCAAGGCTTTGGTGGAGCATCTTGTAGGGTTGTAACTCTTTCAATGATTCGAGACCGCTTTGAAGGAAATGAAATGGCGAAGATCATGTCATTTATAATGATCTTTTTCATAATGGTTCCAGCTTTGGCTCCAAGTCTAGGACAAGGTATTCTACTTGTCGCAGGATGGAGATCCATTTTTGGTTTTCTATTAGTCAGCGCACTGTTTGCAATGGCCTGGATGATCCTAGGACAAGAGGAGACTCTTCATGTAGAAAAACGACAGAAATTTAATTTTAGTACAATCGCTAGGGGAGTAAAAGAGACCCTTACAAATAGAATCTCTAGGGGATATATGATTGTCTCGGGTCTTATGTTTGGAGCTTTCATTAGTTATCTCGGAATTTCTCAACCACTTCTACAAGATAAGTATGAGCTTGGTAAGTTATTCTCAGTTGTGTTTGGAGGCCTTGCCTTATCAATTGGAGGTGCTTCTTATATAAACGGTAGATTTATTGAAACCTTTGGAATGGAAAAGCTTTGTAGAATCTCTTTGCGAGTTATGATCACTTCAGCACTTTTATTTATTCCGATTGTGTATCGATTTGATGGACTACCTCCGTTGTATTTATTGATACCTTATTTGTCTGTTACCTTTTTATGCTTTGGTATTTTGTTTAGTAACTTTAATACTCTGGCCGTTCAGCCATTAGGCCATATT
The DNA here is from genome assembly GCA_023954595.1 of Bacteriovoracaceae bacterium. Lineage (GTDB taxonomy): Bacteria > Bdellovibrionota > Bacteriovoracia > Bacteriovoracales > Bacteriovoracaceae > UBA845. Next base: position 4,180 of record JAGSHJ010000253.1, read on the forward strand.
GCAGGGCTTGCAAACTCTGTTATCAGTTCCATCCAGACTCTAATCTCAACGGTTATTGGAGGACTTACAGGGTTTCTCTACGATGGTACTGTTAATTATATGGTTGGTTCATTTTTGGTCTTTGGGATTATCTCACTTGCCATGCTTATAAGACTGAGCCCTGAGGTTATTCCTGAACGGCCGATTCCAAGTGTTTAAGATTTTTCTTGAGTAGATTAGGTACTAGGCATATAGTTATCTAACTGACGAGGTGAACCGTACCAGTTTAGAAAAGACGGCTCTTATATTAATAGGAGTCATTATGTCTGTAACTATGTCCTGGGTCTTTCTTTTTATTGCTGGTGTACTAGAGATTTGTTGGGCCATAGGTCTCAAATACTCAGAAGGTTTCACCAAACTAACCCCAAGTATATTCACGATCATTACATTGTTTTTAAGTATGTACTTTCTATCTCGTGCCTGCGAAGTCCTACCAATAGGAACCGCCTATGGTGTGTGGGTTGGAGTTGGAGCTCTTGGTACCGCTGTAATGGGGATTGTATTATTTAGTGAGCC
>JAGSHJ010000110.1 GCA_023954595.1 Bacteriovoracaceae bacterium
AAGAGGCACAAATTAAGTTTTATGTTCTCAACAACGTCTTCTAAAGACAGTGACTACTCTGCTAGCACATGTAATGACAACAGATGAGGAGAGCGAATACTTTGATTCTAGCTCCGAACTAATGAAACTTGTGGCCGGTGCTATTAAGCAAGCGAACTTTACATCTATTTGGAGAGAGAACGAGGACATTCCTTATTCAACGCAAGCATTGGAATTTTGTCTAGATAACCTTACAGATGAAATCCACACAGAAGATATCATTCGCTACGATAACTAGTATTTGAATTCCGAAATTCACAAATAAAAAAGCTCGCTTACGCGAGCTTTTTCTACTTATTTTCTTTTTCTTGTTTTTTTGCAGCGCTTATAGCTTTGGTCTTTTTGATACTGTCCAAAGTTTCAAAATAGATTTCTTTTCTAAATTTTGTGAAATCTTTTGAATCAGCAATCGTCGCATTCTTCTGCTTTTTAGATCCCTTCTTAACATCCACACTTCTTTTTGTAGAAACGTAAACTTCAGCGTTCTGTCTTTTAGATCCATCTTTATTGATACCGATCTTCTTTAGAAGGTCAGCTTTTGTGATGTATTCCCATTGTCCTGGGTTGATGCCGTCGATAGAAAGGTTTCCAATTGCCACTCTTCTAAGTTTATCAATTGTTACACCCGCAGCTTCACAAATTCTTCTAATCTCACGGTTCTTGCCTTCGTTTAATCTAAACTCCAACCAAGTTTTCTGTGGAAGTTGCTCTAGGATACGCACAGACTTAGGCTTTAGAACACCATCGTGAGATACGATTCCGGCCTTAAGCTTATTTAAAAGCATCTCATTTACTCTTCCAAAGACTTTAACTTCATAGACCTTAGTTACTTCAAAACTAGGGTGCATGATCATATTCGCTAAATCGCCGTCATTAGTAAGAAGCAGTAAACCTTCAGAGAGGTAATCAAGTCTTCCAACAGGAAATACTCTTTTCTTAATTGGAACCAAGTCCATTACAGTCTTTCTGCCTTCAGGATCATGAACAGTTGTCACACAACTTCTAGGCTTATTAAGTGCTAGGTAGACATGATCAACACTTAGAAGATCAATGATCTCTCCGTTTACCATTACAACGTCACCTTCAAGAGCGACCTTTGTACCAAGCTCAGTCACGACTCTGTCGTTAACCTTAACTTTGCCTTTTAAAATTAATTCTTCTGCTTTTCTTCTTGAGGTTACACCACAGTCAGCGATGTATTTTTGCAATCTGATTGATTGATTTTTCATTCGATATCCTTTTATCTGCCTCACGGCTGTTAGTATTAGGACGATTTATGCTATAGGCTGGGCTTCAAGTCAATAGAGATATGAATAACTTGCCCGCTTTTAAAGGCGGGCAGCTCTATCTAGTCGTTTTTATTTAAGAAGTCGATATCTAGATCAAGGTCTTTTGCATCAATACCAGATAGGTCAACGCTTTCACCTTCAGTAGCAGTCTCCTCTACTTCTTGAACGAAATTGTCACCCATAAGGTTATCAAAGGCCGCATCTAGTGCCTCTGAAAGCTCCTGTGCCTCAAAGTTGATCTCTTGTGCGCCATCAACCATCTCTTCAGATGCTTCTTCAGTAGTATCCTCAGCGATGTCATGAGATTCTTCTGATATAGCTTCAATTAGATCCTCAGTTGCCGCTTGAACTGCTTCAATTAGCTCTTCAGGATCTTCTGTTTGCTCACCTGCTGCGAATCCATTAATTGCTTCTTCGGCCAGGCTGTTGGTCTGATCAAGGTTTGATTCAAGACTTACAATTTCAGAATCATCAAAGTCTTCTTCTAGAATAAGTTCCGCTTTTGGCAGTTCACTAAAATCAAACTCTTCATCATCATCAAAACGTGGAACGTTAAATAGCTCCTCAGTTGCTGTTGGATCAACAGTCTTTGGATTCATAATATTAGAGAGAACATTTGAGCTTATAGAAGCTTTATTCTGTTCAATAATTTGAGCTTTACTTACGTATTCTTCAAGAAGATCAAATGCTGATTTTTTCTCAACACCCTCTTCAGTTGAACGCTTCTTATCCATATCAACCAAAGACTTCGTAAATATCGTGTCAGAAGCAATATCTTTAATAGAAGCACTCAACTCGTCCAGCTCTTCTAGTTCGTCAAAATTGAATTTTGCTTTATCACCTGTTTGAACAATACTTCTAATCTCATGAATAGAGGCAACGTCACTTGCACTTGCAAGCTCATTCAGCTCAGACTCACTTGGAAGATCAGTTACTTCATTTAGGTTGAAGATTTCCAAGAATTCATTAGTTGTTCCAAATAGAGAAGGTCTTCCCATCTCTTCTGAACGGCCAGTGATTCTTACAAGTCTCTTATCCATTAGTTGTCTTACGATGTGAGAACTATCAACACCTCTAATAGACTCTACAGACGTTTTAGATATTGGTTGCTTGTAAGCGATGATTGCAAGAACTTCCAATGCTGTTGGGCTCAACTGCATAGAAGAAACTTTAAACATGTTTTGAACTAGCTTTGAGTAAGTCGCTTTAGTCCTAAATTGGTACCCCTGAGCAACTTCCATCAGACGAATGCCATGATGCTTTTTCTCATACTCTTCTTGAAGACGAGCAATAGACTCATGAACAACTCTAAGAGGAAGATCGCTATCGATTTGAGTTTTAATCTTTTGCAAAGTAACAGGCTTGTCACTCATAAAAATAATCGTCTCAATAGCACCACATAGAGTCTCATGGTTCAGGCCCGTACGAGCTTGCCACAACTTGTCCTCTTGCTCTTTCTCATTGAAAAAATCAAGATCAAGGCTAAATTCTTCTTTTGTAAAATCCCAAGAATAATCAATTACGTTCATACCCATCCCGCTTACTGAGGCGCCGTTTCAGGAGCGCTTCCAACAATATCTTCGTCTGTTATTTCTTCTTTCTCATCCTCAGGCTCAAAACCGTCGGCAGTTTCAACATCAAATGAATCCAAGCTGTTCACAACTTCAACATATATGTCTCCGGAGTGTTCATTTTGAAAAACATCTAACTTATTCAATCTCGCAAGCTCAAGGATTGAGATGAAAGTGATAACAATTTCATCACGATTGCCTTGCGTATTAATTAATTGAGTTAAAGTTGTTTTAGCTCCAACTTCCAATCTATTCTTAAGCTCAAGAAGCTTCTCTTTAATAGAAAGACGATCTCTTTTAACAACAGTGTACTTTCTCTTCTCTCTTCTTAAGAAGTCCACCATCACTTCCGTCAATGACTCAAGAGACATTGGTGTGAGGATAGAGTTTTGGATCGCTTTTTTATCAACCTTAGGCTTAACAAAGATATCTTCATCTCTTCTTGGAAGAGTCCAAAGCCTCTCTCCTAGCTGTTGAAACTTTTGCAGTTCTTCAAGCTTGGCAATCAATTGAGCTTTAGTTGTGATCTCAAGGTCGTCTTCGTTAACCTTGATCTTTTGATCTTCTTCCTGAGTAACTGTTTGTGATTTAATAAATAAAAGTGACGCGGCCATGTACAGGTACTCACCTGCAACATCAAAGTTCACATCTTGAAGCTTTTTCAAGTAATCAAGGTACTGCTGGGTGATTTGATTGATGTCCAAGTCTTTGATATCGACTTCTTCTCTTTGAATCAAATGCAAAAGAAGACCTAGCGGTCCATCGAATTTATCCAACTTAACTTGGATGTTGTTCTCAATCATGTCGTGTGTGTCTCTCTCTAATATTTTCTAAATCAACTAAACAGTTGCAAAAAATAGTACGTAATATTTTGCCCAATTTGAGTTAATGGTCCCAACACTCTTCCTAAGGTTGATACTCCCATCATGCTCAGGCCGATGATGAATAAAAAGATCATCGGTGTAAACCTGGCCAATTCCTCATACTTTCTTAAAGCGTTTCCTTTTAGGAAAGAAGCAACCATCTTCGAGCCATCTAGAGGTGGCAATGGAATAAGGTTAAAAAACGCCAACAAGAAGTTAATGAATATGGAATAACTAAGCATTTGCAAAATAACTGCGTAATAAGAAAAAGTATGGGACACCTGAGTCGCTATTACCGCGTAAAGCAGAGAGGATACTGTTCCCAAAATCAAGTTTGCTCCAGGGCCTGCAAAGCTTACCCAGAACATGCCCTTACGATGATCTTTAAAATTTCTGCTATCCACAGGAACTGGTCTTGCCCAACCAATTACGGCCCAACCTAGAACAACACCAATTAAAGGGAAAACAATAGTCCCCATTGGGTCAACGTGAGCTGCAGGATTAAAAGTTAATCTTCCAGCACGCTCGGCAGTTGTGTCACCAAACTTTTTGGCCATGAAACCATGTGCCCATTCGTGAAATACGATGGCCAGCAAAAAGCCTGGAGCTGATTGTGCGATAGTGAATAGGATTTTTTGTATGTCCATAAGCAAATCTAATATCAAATTGCGCACTATGACGCAATCATTGGCCGAGTTTTTCTCTTTTCATGCTCTGGTCGATATCCCATAATAAAAACAATATGATAAAGAGAAAAGTTCAAACAATTTTATTTTTTCGCAACGCAAATAAACAAATAACCTTTTTAATTTTGCGTATGAACCAGCGCAGAAAAAGCCTCTGGCAAAACGTAACTGGCTCAGTTGATGAAGGTGAGAGTTTTGATCAGGCCGCAATTCGTGAAGCTAAAGAAGAGACTGGACTAGTTGATTCAAACATTTTGAAGCTACATAAGCTTGAGAGTTTTTTTGAATTCACTGACCAATGGAAAAAAGATGTTCATGAAAAGTGTTTCGCTCTTGAAGTAAAAGAGAAGTTTGAAGTAGTCCTTGATCCCTCAGAGCACGACTCTTTTAAATGGATCAATCAAGAAGACATTAATATCGACAGTGTTCACTATGAAACCAACTGGACTGCAATCGAGGAAGTATTAAAGCGATTATGAAAGCTATCCTTCTATTATTAATTTCTTTTAGCGCTTTCTCACAAGTTACAGAGATCGATGTAATTGACCAGCTAAGTATAAGAGAGAGAGAAGTCATCGAATCAATCGTTGAAGTAGAGTTGAAACAACGCAGAACCATTCCCAGAGAAGCTATAACAATTCAAGTGGCAGACATCCTCGCCTCTCCAACGCATAAAGTGCACGTCAGACGTGGATCAAGTCTTGTAAACCTTGCCAGTGGCAGACAAGAATTACTAACTAAAGATATATATGCCATAGCTCACACAATGCCAGATGCCTCCGGGTATTACTTTCTACAAAATCAAGACGGACAATCTAGATACAAAACACTCTCATCAAACATTACTAATATATCTGAAGTAACCCAAATGTATGAACCTCCCCATAAATATGAGGAAGTTGCGGTTGTTAAAAAAGATATCAATTATACAGATGAGCAATTGGACTTCTCAACGGAGTTTAATTTTCACCTAGGCCTTACAAGGCCAGTATTTACTAAAGACTTGGTAAATGAAGAGTCTCACTTTGGGCAGTCCTTAAGATATGAAGCACAAGTCTATGATGACTTCTCTCTTCCCTTCAGTATTGGTGCAAACCTTATGCTTGAAAATACGAGGGCCACTCTTAATTCAAGTGGAGAGAGCTACTCGGTTTCAACAATGTCGATTGGACCACTAGTAAAACTACAAGCATTTGAACTATTCGACACTCAAGTCATACCTTCTATTGGGGTTAGAACTTCTATTTTCTCTCGTTTCACAGAGACAAGAAAGGCCGAAACTCTCAACTATAGTTTGGCGCAAACATCTTTGTTTTTTGGGCTACAGCATAACTATAAGGTCAGTTACGGCGAAATCGCCTTTGGTGCCAATTTTCAAAGACAGTGGGTAAAAGCAAGCTCAGACACTTTCAACACAGATCTGAGCTTTGACTCCAATTATGACGACAGCTTCGGTATATCAATCGGGCACATAGCGAGGTGGCCATGAAATTAGTATTTCTGTTTTTGTTTTGCTCCTCTATTTATGCTCAAGACTTCGACAAGCACTATGATGGTATCCAGCTCAGAGAGAATAAAGGCCAAATTTCGGTATTAGAAGCTCCCCTTTTCGCAGCTCCTAGTAAGGATGCGAAAGTAGTCCAATACTTCAGAAGAGGACAAGAGATATACATTCATCCAGCAGAGTTTCAAATAGATCGATATAAAGACGTTGTTGATGTTAATGAAGATGAGGTTCAAGACTATAAAAAGAGCTTCGATCAAAACCATCAAGACCCTTTATTTGCTAAAGAAGAAGATGTTTATTATCCAGATCCAAGTTCATTGTTCTACAAGACCATGGCGAGCAGTGGAAGAGACGCATGGATATTAAAAGATCATGTTTTTCTACTATTTCATGATCTCAGAGAGCTAGATCAAGAAATAGCGACCCCAGATCCAACTGATTACCGAATAAAAGAGCCACTACCTAAGGACTTTCCATTTATAAGACCTACAGGTCGAAGAGGCCAAGTCTCGGTGGGACTTGGGATTCCAAATTACTCCTCTTACGACTACCCGACTCCAATAAATGACTCGGGTTATGGTTTCTTAAAAGAGTTCTCTTTTATTTGGCAATCAAACATAGAGTTTGAAGTAGAGCGCAGGCTATTCTTTGGAGGACTAATCAATATTGTCCAGGGTACCAACGATTACAAACTAGATGGCCGCCAGGCAGAAGAGAGCACATTTCGTCTCTCAGCTGGTCCAATTATATCTTATGATGTTTGGAGAAATGAACAGTATAGACTCAACCTTCACACCTCCTTGCAGTTTGCCTTCATTGATTATGTAGAGATTAAGCAATTCAGTGCAGATGAGTCTGATACAAGAAACTTTTCAAGCTATAATTTTGCTCCAAGGGCCGGAGTCAATTTGCAGAAACCAGGTTTTCTTTATGCCTTGGATTTAATTGTTGGAATTAACCTGAATTTAGAACTTCCTCGTGAATTTAAGACCTCAGACTCGGCCAATAAGCCTCAATGGTGGAATTCAGACAGTTTTGATCGCGATTCCAGCATTCAAACCACGTATTTTCTAGGACTTCAAACTAGTTATTGAGTCTTTTAGTCCGGCGTTTTTTTTTTATTTTTTTCAATTTTTTCCTAAAGTCCCCTAACTTTCTCCCGATAAGCCATCTGTACGGACAAGATGACTGTACCAACATGAATTCAGGAGGAATTATGAACACACCAGAAAATCAAATCACCAAAGAAGTACTTTTCCAAAAACTAGGCAAGACCTGGTACATCTTCACAGAAGTGAACGAAAAACTTATATATAGCGCAATGCCAGACGGAATGGATCCAAGAAGCACAAAACTGGAATTATACGATGTTATTGAAGATCACCTTAAAAAAGTTGCTGAGCAACCACGCTTCAAAGCAGAAAGAAGCGCTTAATAATGAGTGCTGCCAAAAAGTTTAAAGACAACTACCCTAAAGACAGGGTTGGCAACCAAAAGGCCGATGGGGATATCGACCAGACTCGACGAGATAAGATCGCGATTCAAGGCTACAAAGACAAGATACAAGACTTGCTTAGTATGGACCCCAAGGCACAGAAAAAGGCCGCTGACATCATCACGGCACTAATTAACTCCAAAAATTAGAAACCTAAAAGGCCTCTGTAACAAGAGGCCTTTTTTTACTCTATTCTTCCACATTCGCTTTACAAATGTTAAGGTTTCTAAAACTTAACTGGAGGATTAGTATGGCAGTAGGGTTCTACAACTTCAAAGAGCTTCACAACGAAGAGCTTCAAAAAGAAGTCTTGGCACGTTTTGAGGATATTTTAAAAAACAACGCTTTCGTAGAAGGCAAATACAATACATCATTTGAGAAAAATTTCGCTGAGCTTATTGGCGCAAATAGATGTCTTTTAACGGCCAATGGTACTGATGCCCTAGAAGTAGGACTTCAGGCATTTGATGTTGGGCCTGGTGATAAAGTTGCCATCTCAGCAATTAGCTTTTTTGCAACAGCTGAGTGTGTAGTTAACCGTGGTGCTACTCCAGTATTCGTAGACGTTGACGAAGAGACAGTCCTTATGGATCCTGCTTCTCTTGAGAGAGTTCTTAAAGAGCATAAAGTTAAAGCGGTAATTCCTGTTCATATCTATGGACTTCCAGCTCCGATTGAAGAAATTGAAAAGATTTGTCAGTCTCGTGGAATTGGCATTGTTGAAGATGGTGCCCAATCTCATGGTGGAAAATACGCAAATGGAAAGCCAATTGGATCTTCTAGTAACTTGGTAACCTACTCTTTCTATCCTACTAAAAACCTAGGTGCGTTTGGAGATGCTGGTGCAATCACAGCACCGACACAAGAGATGAGTGATAAGATTCAATCAATTAGAAATCACGGAAGAAGCCCAGAAGGCCATAAGCTTTATGGAAGAAACTCTCGTTGCGACCATATGCAAGCGGCAGTCTTGGACCTTAAGCTTACAAGCTTTCCGGCACAGAATGAAAATAGAAAAGTTATAGCTAAGAAATACTTTGAAGCTCTTAAAGACACGCCTCTTAAGTTAGTTCCAGAGAAGTTTCTTGAACTTTCTTCATGGCACTTATTCCCTGTAAGACTTCAAAATAAAGAAGAAAAATATGCTCTTAAAGAGCACTTGGACAAAAGTAAAATCGGCAGTGCTCTATTTTATGAGAAAGCAATGCCTGAAGAGATTCCTTGCCAAGACCTTGCTGGTGAAAAAGAAAAGGCGATTGCCTTTGCAGCTCAGACACTTTGTCTACCAATGAATCCATTTGTAACTGACGAAGAAATTGCTGAAGTTGTAAAAGCTGTAAAATCTTTCTTTGCTTAAAAACAAATCAACGATCATCAAAGACAGGGCCGGAGTAACTTCCG
>JAGSHJ010000226.1 GCA_023954595.1 Bacteriovoracaceae bacterium
ATAAAGACCCTTACTTCACTTGGAGAGGCGAGTATAAAAAGAATTGAAAGAATCATCGATGCAGGACAGGCAGATTTATTGAAGAAGAATATAGAAGGACTTAATTGTGAAATCTAGAGTTCTTATTATTTTATCCCTTATATGCCTTGAGCTCTTTGCAGGTAATTGCAAGGTTCGGCTTGAAAAGGCCATAAAAAACGTAGCTGAATTAGATGCAGTTAAACTCCACGGTTTAAGTAAACAGCACCGTCATTACTTAGAAACCATTGCTCTAGCATCACCAAACGTAAAAAGAGAGATCATTCAAGATAGAGAAAGCGCTAAGGAGCGCCTTAGTAGAATGTATAAAAATTCTACTACGGCAGATATTGAATACCAGCTGCAAAATAAACTCCTTAAAGCTGACTTTGAGGGAGGCGAGGGTGCTATATTTATTCATCCAAAGAATAAAAAGCTCGCTCTAAAAGTTTGGACAGATCAACGTGTCGATCAGTTTGAACTCAGCACCAAGGCATTACTAGTTTTTGAAGACCGAGTCATCCATGACAATAAGCTCAAAAATTATTTGGCCGTAACCAAAATAAAAGAAAAAGGTCGAAACTTTATAGTGCGTGAATTTGCCCCTCGATCAAGGGAGCTTAAAGAGGTCGCAAACAGAGAGGACGTTAAAAAGAGTATAAAAGCACTAAAAAGAGAGCTTTCAAAATCTTCTGATGCAATTAATCAAAAATTAATGAACGCTCTCAATAGAAAGCCAATCTCGGCAAACCTGCATTGGGACCCGGATCAGGGTAAGATTTTACTTATAGATGCACTTGGTTTTTAATCGCTTTTAGCTGTAATATAGCACCAGACAAAGACAACTCTATAAAGGAGACACAATGGCGCTTCTACGTTTTGAAGACGGATCGACAACTAATAACCTTGAAGAAATAAAGAACGAACTTGCACCTATGGGAGTTACGTTAAATAAGTGGCGAATTGATAATGAAGAGGCTCTTGGCCTTTTAGAAAAAGAGAGTCTTGAGGATTCTGAAAAAGAAACTCTTCTAGGTTATTTAGATCACTATTTCGAGGCACTAAAAAAAGAGTCAGGTTACAAGAGTCGCGACCTAATTGTTTTGTCCCCAAAAATACCAAATCTCGATGAACTTCTTAAAAAGTTTCAACCTGCCCATACTCACGCAGACGATGAGGTTAGATTTATAATAGACGGTGAGGGAGTATTTGGTTTTACAAGACCTGACAACTCACAAGTCGAATTGCTTGTTGAGGCCGAAGATTATATAAACGTGCCTAAAAATACAGAACACTGGTTCTACCTTACGGATAAAAAACGTATTAAGGCCATAAGATACTTTTCTGGCACAGATGGGTGGACGCCTGAATATACAGGCTCCGAGATTAAAATTAAAAGCTAAGGAACACTATGCTTGGTAAGACAAAAAGAGAACATCTAGTTGAAGCGATTCGATTCTTTAGCTCTAAGGGGTGGACTCCGGCTACTAGTTCAAATTTTTCATTTAGAGAGACTGCTAACAATATCGTTATTTCTAGATCTGGTGTGGATAAGTCCAAGTTTGCCGTCAATGATTTGATTCAAATTGATAATAACGGTGCTGTTATAAAGCCACAACATGAGAAGTCCTCAGCAGAGACACTAATCCATACGTGTGTCTATAATACATTCCCTCAAGTAAACTGCGTTCTACATACTCACTCTGTGAATGCTACAGCGATGTCCAGACTCTATAAAAGTAGAGAGCGAATTCATTTTTCAAACTATGAAGTTCTCAAGGCCTTCGATGGAATTAAAACTCATGAGACTGAAATCTCTCTACCCATATTTCCAAACACTCAAGATATGGGAGAGTTCTGTGTATGGTTAAATGATTACTTTAAAAAAGAAGATTATATCCATGGACTCTTAATAGAGGGACATGGATTGTATACTTGGTCTTCCACGATTGAGGGGGCCAAACGACAAGTGGAAGCTTTTGAGTTTTTACTCGAGTGCGAAATACTAGAAAGTGCAATGCTAGAGAGAGGCAAATAATGATTAAGTTTATTCTTATGGATGTGGAAGGAACTACAACGGACATTAAATTCGTTAAAGATAAGCTATTTCCTTATGCATACGAGAAGATGAATGATTTTGTTACGAAAAACTATGCCCAGCTCTCAGAATCCCAAGAAGGTTCAGATCCTCTTAGTCCAAATGAGTTAACTGACCTCTTTAGAAACTGGATAAAAGAAGATAAAAAAGAGCCACAGCTTAAAAGTGTGCAAGGACAGATTTGGCAAGAAGGCTATGAAAGCGGTGAACTTAAAGGTCATATCTATCCAGACGTTCCAAAGGCCTTGAAAGAGTGGAAGCAGAAGGGGATCGATCTAGGTATTTACTCTTCAGGCTCAGTTAAGGCACAAAAGCTATTGTATAAAAATAGTGAGGCCGGAGATCTAACACCTCTTCTAAGTGCGCACTTTGATTTAAAATGCGGTAAGAAATTTGAGGCCTCTAGCTATAGAAATATTGTAAAAGAACTAGGCCTTGAACCATCTGAAATCTTATTCTTGTCAGACGTTGAAGCGGAGTTGGATGCAGCAAAAGAGGTTGGTTTGGCCACAACGCGTGTATTTCGTGATGAAAAAGAGGATTCTAAACACCTATCTATTGAAAGCTTTAGTGATATAAGTCTTTAATATTCTTAGACAAAAGCTTGTAAAGTTTACTTGTAAGCTCTGGCGACTGGACTTTAAATTCATCATAAAGTAATTTTGGCGAGTCTGAGGAGTCAAAATGAAGCTTTTATTGGTGTTATTTATTTCATTAAACGTTTATGCCGGGCCTTTTCCGCCTAATCATTGTCATGTGAAACCTAACGTTGAGTGTGAAAAAAATATTAAAAAACGCCTAAGTTCCAGGGATTATAATGAAGATTCAGACCTTAGACGTATCGAATATACTTGTGCTGGAAATCCTGGTGGAGCGTGTATCGATAAACTCTCTAAAAAGCTTCCATGGTATAATTTAAATAATTTAGAAGACCTGACAAAGATAGCACTATCTTGTGCGCTTACTAATATGAGTTGTTTGAACTATGTCTCTAGCAAGCTCTCAAGGCTTGATATGAGAGATCTTCACGATGCTGGAGTAGTTGCCAAGGCCTGTGCCAGAGCAGAATCTAGTTGTGTTAAAAAGGCCTGCAGAAAAGACTTTGATTGCGATAACAAAGAGCAGCTTCTAGATGCTGCTCGTTCTTGTTATCAAGTTTGTAAGTAAAAGATTATTTTTCAAAATTGTATTTAAATAGGGCGATACTTGTATCGTCCTTTTTTACGTCTTCAATCTTCGCTTGCATTGCCTGGTGAAATATTTCCATTCTTTTATCGAACTCACCGGTCGCTATGAAGTCTACAATCTCTTCTTCTGTGAAGTTCTTGGGCATATTGTCTGAAGATAAAAATAATAAGTCTTGATTGTTAAGCTCTATCTTTTGGCTCACCTCAAGGCTCATTGGTTCAAAACCAAGTCCGTTTGAAACTTCATGATCATCTTTAATATATTTATGTACGTTGTCTTCATGCACAAGACCAGACTCCAAGGCATGGCCTCTAGGGGAGTGCTCCATTGAAAGATATTTAAGTTTACCCCGAGATCCAAGTACATAACTTACGCTATCACCTGCATGATAGCTTCTTACAAACTCAGCTCCAATCTCAAAGGCAACAATGGTGGCACCAGCACCAGTCTTTAGGTCTTTTATCTTTCTATCAGCAAGTTCAATTGCGTCTAGTACATTTTCTCTGTCGTTTTTGGAAGCGGACTTCGAGTCAAAAATTGCTTTAACACTGTCGAACATCGCTAATACAGCTTTGTCACCTCCAACATGTCCGCCCATCCCGTCACTTAGAAAGGCTGCTACTAGGTTCTCGTCTCGAGAGACAGTAACTATCGCATCTTCCATTGGCTTATCCCAATGGCTTGGGTGTGTATATAGCCATAGGGTACCATTTTTATAATTAAAGGCAGTTGGCGCTTCCATCGCCGAATTATGAAAATCAATTTTCAAGCTCACTTATATACACTCCATGCAAGGTTCTCTAAATGAATTCTTAGTTGGGACATATTTTTAAACCTAGCTGTAATAAGACTTTTCTTCAGTCCGCATACAATTTCCTTAACCTCAGGGGGCATGTCTTTATAGGTTTTCTGTCCACCAAGAACATCATAAAATAGGCGAATAACATCTACTAAGTCGTCTTTAAAGTCCTGACTCTTAGGCGTTCCCCAATGAAATAAATCCAAAATTCGAACTTTAAATCCAAGTCCATAACGTTGAATAATGACATTATCAGAGTGAAGGTCGCCATGATATTCTCTAAAGGCATGGATCGTCTCAAGACCTCTGACTAGAGCGTGAAGTAGATGAAGCGCTTGATAGGGAGGTAGTTTATTTCCTCTGAAGTTTTTCAAAAATACTGTAAGGGTCTCGCCCTCTACATAGTCAGAAATTAAGTATGTGATTTTCTCGTCTTTAAACAACATTGTTTCTTGTGTGAAATATTGAATAAGAATTGAACAACTTCTTAACTTGTGAAGTTTGTTCGCATAGCGACGAGCATTGATGTTCTTTTTATTTCTTATAGGTAAGAAGAATTTTGCAGCACGGATAATCCCTGTAGAGATTTCTTCTACTTTGTAAACTTCACCTTCCCAACCTCCGCCAAGTTTGGAAATGATTCTATATTTGCCATTTATGACTTTTAATTCCGGAAAGTCGAAACTTGTAATATGCTTGGCCATCCACACTCCTTGAGCAAACATTATAGTTGAAAAGTGTAAAAAGATATATAGAAGGATCTATAAATTGACCAAAACAGGGACATAAGGTCCCTGTTTTTATTAGTTATAGCTAAGCTTTGAAGGTTGGAGCACCTTCGATATTGTCTTGGTAGAAATTTCCAAATTTTTCCATTTGCTTGTGAAAAGACTGAGCCAGCTCTTGGGCCTTAGGAACGTATTCACCTTGGTTGTCCCACGTTCTTTGAGGCTGCAACATATCTGTTTCGACCCCCTCAATATGAAGAGGTATCTGAAGACCAAAGATTGGATCTTTTTCAACCTTAACTTCATCCAAGTTGTTCGCCTGTATAGATCTTATTATCTTTCTAGTCACATCTAGAGGAAACCTGGATCCCTCACCATAAGGGCC